>CAYXGO010000005.1:0-28975 GCA_964464575.1 uncultured Pseudomonas sp.
TTGACAGTGACTACCGAGGTAAGCTTTAAAACCTTGACCGAGGCTGAGTTAGCGGCGTACTGGGCCAGCGGTGAACCGCATGATAAAGCTGGTGGTTATGGCATTCAGGGGCGCGCCGGAAAATTTGTCACCCAATTACGCGGTAGCTACTCCGCCGTGGTCGGCTTACAGTTATATGAAACCGAACAGTTATTGCTGCAGCGTGAGCAGTGTTATCACAAGGAATCAGCACAATGAGTGCCGAAATCTTAATGAACGTGACCCCCACCGAAACGCGGGTGGCACTGATCGAAAATGGCATCTTGCAAGAGATACACATTGAGCGGCAAGCCAAGCGTGGCTTGGTCGGCAATATTTTTCTTGGCAAGGTATCACGAGTATTACCCGGTATGCAGGCGGCCTTTATTGATATCGGCCTAGACAAAGCCGCGTTTTTACACGCTTCAGACATCATCACTCACATTGATCAAGAAGAACTCGCGAGCCGCCCTGAGCAAGCTAAAGATATCGCCCAGTTAGTGCGCCCCGGGCAATTACTGGTGGTGCAGGTGGTGAAAGACCCATTGGGCACCAAAGGCGCACGCTTAACCACCGATATCACCATTCCATCGCGCTATATGGTGCTGATGCCGCGCTCACCGCATGTTGGCATCTCGCAGCGTATTGAAGATGAAGCCGAACGCGAACGGTTGAAGCGTGCAGCCTTACCGTACTGCGATGAAGATGGTGGTTTTATTGTTCGTACCGCAGCAGAAGGCGCAGCCGATCAAGCACTGAGCCAAGACGCGGCGTTTTTGCGACGGCTGTGGGATACCATTCAAAAGCGCAAAAAGAACTTGCGCAAAGTCGGACTGTTGTATGAAGACTTGAACTTGGCTTGCCGGATTTTACGCGATTTTGTTGGTGAGCCGATTGAGCGTATTCGGGTTGACTCGCGGGTTACCTTCGAACAACTGTGCGAGTTTGTTGACGAGTTTATTCCTGAACTGAAAGATGTCATTGAGTATTACCCGGGCGACCGCCCCATTTTTGATTTGTTCGATGTTGAAAATGAGGTACAGCGCGCGCTTGAGCGTAAAGTGGAATTGAAATCGGGTGGCTCAATTATTATTGACCAAACTGAAGCCATGACCACCATCGATATCAATACCGGCGCCTTTGTCGGTCATCGTAACCTCGAAGAAACCATTTTTAACACCAACATTGAAGCTACGCAGGCTATTGCCCGTCAACTGCGCCTGCGTAATTTGGGTGGTATCATCATTATCGACTTTATTGATATGCAAAGTAGTGACCATCGGCGCCGCGTATTACATAGTTTGGAGCAAGCACTGAGTAAAGACCGCGCGAAAAACTCGATCAATGGCTTCACTACGCTGGGTTTAGTCGAAATGACGCGCAAGCGCACCCGTGAGAGTCTTGAGCACGTGTTGTGCTCAGAGTGCCCAGTGTGCAATGGCCGTGGTTCGATGAAAACGGTCGAAACCGTGTGCTATGAAATTATGCGCGAAATTGTGCGGGTCAACCGTGCCTATGCCGCTGCGCGGTTTGTGGTGTATGCCTCGGCAGCAGTAGCCGAGGCGCTGTTCAACGAAGAATCGCATGCCTTAGCTGAACTCGAGGTATTTATTGGTAAACAGGTCAAAGTGATGACCGAACCGCTCTATCATCAAGAGCAGTTTGACGTAGTGATGATGTAATCGTATGTGGCGCCGCTCAGCATTATTCACCTACCAAACCTTGCTGTATAGCTTGGTTACGGTGCTGGTGCTGTTCGCGCTATTACTGACCACGTTGCGCTATTTGCTGCCCCAACTACCCGATGTGACCCGCCAACTTGAGCATTTGCTGGCCGAGCGCTATCAAGTGACGGCGACCGTCAGTGAACTCAGCGCCGACTGGAATCGCAACGGCCCGCAGTTGGTGCTACAACAGTTACAAGTACCCCATGCCAACGGTGAAGGGGTATTGCTGGCGGTGGCTGAAGCCCGCATTCACTTCAATTTTTGGCAGTCACTGCGCAGTTGGTCGTGGCAGATCGAGCGGGTCACCCTGGATAACGCCCAATTTAGTTATGATTTACGCAACCTACAACAAGCCAATCAGGGCTTAGCGATAGAGCCATTGCAGCGCTTTTTCTTGCAGCAACTGAATCATGTTGAGGTGTCTAATAGCACCCTTAGTCTCACCAACCTTCTCGGTCAACAGCGCGGCATCATAATTGATGAATTACGCTGGTTTAATCAGCAGCAACAGCATCAGGGTGTCGGGCGCTTCCGCATTGATAATCTTGATAGCAATGCGCTCGATGTCATGATCCGTCTCAATAGCGCTGATCTGCAGGGGTTAAACGGGCAAATTTATGTGCATGCCGAGCAGTTGGATATTGCCCCATGGCTGCAGCAACAAATGGTTGATGTGGATGTTGCCGAGGCGCAGTTGAATTTCAGTTTATGGTTGAATGTGCAGGCCGATCATTTCGACCACGGTGTGCTGCGTTTAGGTGCTACGCAGTTACGTTGGCAAGCTGACCAGCAGGATCATCAGTTACATATTGCCGATGGTGCTATGCGCTTGCGGAAAACCGCCGCGGGTTGGTTGCTCAACAGCACACCGCTGACGGTAGAGCACAATAGTGAGCGCTGGGAGCTACCGCCGCTAAGCATGGAGCAACAGCCGGGACAATGGCAGCTCAGTATGCAGCAACTGCCACTGGCACCGCTGATCCGCTTACTCAACCCGCAGGCAGATAGTGCCGATATGGCCGGATTATTGTCGCTGAAAATGCGTCAACGCAGCGACCAGCCATTGCAGTGGCAATTACAGGGCGACCAGTTAAGTTGGCCTCGCCATGGCGCTATCCCAGGTCTGCAAGGTGTTGATCTGCAGCTTGTAGGGCACGATGACCAAGCGCAGTGGCAGTTGCTCGGTGATGGCGTAACGTTAAGCAGTGATGCGTTGTCGTACACGCACAGTTGGCAATTACCGCGGCTGGCTATTGGCGGTGCCTGGCAATGGCACGATGGTGCCTGGCAACTCACTCTGAATAATGACAGCCAGATTGCCCTAGAGGGAATGACCTTTGCCTTGGCCGCCCGGGTACAGGCCGTTAACGATGACGTTATGGTGGCGGCGCGTGTGCATACGGTAAACGCCGAGCCAATTGCCATTGAGCATTTGCGCTTTCATTTACCCACGGTCATGGGCGATGACTTACACAGCTATCTCAATACAGCTTTGCTCGGTGGTGAAGCGGAGCATATCGCTATGGTATGGCGCGGCCGGTTGAGTGAATTCCCCTATTCACAGCGGCAGGGAAGTTTTGCCGCGCAAGTTAACCTGAGCGATGCCATGGTTAAATTTCAACCAGATTGGTTGCCGGTCTATGACACCGATATCGTCGTTAACTTCAGCAATGAGCGCATGCATATTGTTGGCACAGACGCGCAAATCGGACAAATGCAGCTACCGCGTATCGACACCGTTATCAGTGCCATCACGGATAGCGCTGGCTGGCTGGAGATTGATGCCGAGGTGAACGGTCAGGCCGAGCAATTACAACCGGTATTTGCCCAATCACCGCTGGCACAGAGTGTTGCTGGCAGTTTACAGCGCTTGCAGCCGAGCGGAGCCATTCATGGGGCGTTAGCGTTGCGCATCCCGTTGGGTGATGACGCTGCAGCGCAGCGTGAAATGAGCGCCCAAGGCTATGTCGATTTTGCTGACAATGACTTGTATATAAGTTTTGTCGACCAGCAGTTCAGTGGTTTTAGTGGTCGCCTCAACTTTAACAATGCGCAATTGCAGGCCGATGAGCTGCGCATGCAATGGCAGCAGCTGCCGCTCGTGGTGCAACTGAGCAGTGGCGTGCAAGATGACGCCTATCAATTACGGGCGGATTTCAGCGCTGATTGGCCGATCGAGCAAATTCCCGAATTCAGCAACGGCTTGAGCGAGCTGATGAGCGGCGTATTAACATGGACCAGTCGCCTTGAAGTGCGCTTGCCCGAGCAAGGTGATTATGCCTTTCATTGGCGCCAACAGACTGATTTGCAGCAACTAGCGCTGCACCTGCCACAACCCTTGAATAAACCTATGGGTACTGCTTGGCCAACCCAAGTACAAGTATCTGGTGGGCCAGAGCATATTCTCATCAACGCTGAATTGGCTGAGCATGGTTTACTCGAATTGCAGCTTAATGGTGATGGTAGCCAAGTGGTGCAGGGCTATGCACGAGTAGGTGAGTCAATCAGCACCAGCCCAAATGCCAATATACTGCGGCTCAAGCCGGTATTTGCTGTAGATATCACCACCGAAGCGCTGGTGTTGCAGCAATGGCTGAGTAGTGGTGGTGCGTTGTCGCGCTGGCTCACGCGCTTGACCGGCAGTGAGCAGAATCAACAGACGACTGCTCAGCGCTCGCTGTTACAGCCTGATTTAGTGCAGATCAGCAGCCAATCTTTTGATCTTTATGGCTATCCGCTGGGGCCGAGCAATGCGGTATTGTGGCCGGATGATGAGCGCGGTTGGCAATTAGATTTTGCTGCCGACAATGCCGCTATAAATGGCCATATTTTCCATAACGATGAGCGTATACAGGTTGATTTGGTGGCCGACTTTATTGAACTGCTGCCACCAGATCGCGCTGAAAATGCCAGTGAAACTGCTATAGACAGTGCTACTGAAAGTGCTATCGATGAACCGCAGGTTGAAGCGCTGTTACTAAGTGATTTGAGTCAGTTTCCGCAGTTGAGTTTAAATTGCAAACGCTGCCGCTACGGTGAGTATAATTTAGGCCGTGTACAAATTCGCTTGAGCCCCGATAGTGATGGTTTGTGGTTACAGCAGTTGAATTTTGAGCAAGGCCGACATCAGTTCAACGCCAGCGGCCATTGGCTGGCGGCAACCGCTGAACAAAGCCCACTGACCAAGGTGCAGGGCACGTTCAGTTCAGCTGATTTGGGCGCCTTCTTGCGCGACCAAAACATTACCACCATGGTGCAGGACAGCCCAGCCGAATTCAGTTTTGATTTAAGTTGGCAAGGAACGCCCTTTGCGCTGAATACCGAAAGCTTAGCCGGCCGCGTTACCTGGCGCTTAGGCCAAGGTTATTTGAATGAAGTCAGCGATGGTGCGGCGCGGCTATTCTCGCTGTTGAGCCTAGAAGGGTTGATTAGAAAATTACGCTTTGATTTTCGTGATGTCTTTGCCAATGGCTTGTTTTACACCGAGTTTGGTGGCGAGTTTAGTCTGAGTGATGGTATCGTCAGCACCAACAATACGCGCTTGAATGGTTCGGCCGGTGATATGGAAATTAACGGCACCGTGAATCTCAACAGTACCGAGCTAAATTATCAGATTTTCTATATTCCCAAGGTTACCTCGAGCCTGCCGGTGATTGTCGCCTGGATGGTCAACCCACCAACCGGGCTTGCCGCGCTACTGATTGATCGGGTATTGCATGATGCACAGGTCATCAGTCGCCTGGAATATCGCATTACCGGTACCCTCGATCAGCCGATTGTTGAAGAAGTGGCCCGTGACAGCCGCGAGGTCGAAATTCCCCTCGAAAAACCTGAGGAGCCAGTCAATGAACAACAGCCAGAGCCACCCGCCGCTGCAACTGACGGCGGTGCAACTAACCAGTAGCCCCGATCCTGCCGCCAACTTAGCCACACTGCGGCGACTGTTTGCGCAATTACCAGCGGCACGGCCGCAATTGGTGGTGCTGCCCGAAGCCTGTTTATGTTTTGGGGCTGGCGATGCCCAGCAACGGCAACTGGCCGAACTACCCGGCCACGGCCCCATGCAAGACGGCCTAGCAGCCCTGGCGCGCGACTTTGGCGTATGGTTAGTGGGCGGTACTATCCCACTTGTTGATGATCCCGAGCAGCCACGTTTTAGTGCGGCGAGCTTACTGTATAACCCAGCGGGCGAGTGTCTGGCGCGCTACAATAAAATCCATTTATTTGACGTTGAGGTGGCCGATAGTACCCGCACCTATCGCGAATCGGCAGCCACAGTTGCGGGCACCGAGGTGGTCACCGTCAGCACTGAAATCGGCACCATCGGTATGGCAGTATGTTATGATGTGCGCTTTCCTGAGCTGTTTCGCAAACTACGTTTAGCCGGTGCTGATATTGTGGTGTTGCCATCGGCATTCACCCAAGTGACCGGTTCGGCCCATTGGCACGTATTAACCGCAGCGCGCGCTATTGAACAGCAGTGCGCCGTGGTCGCGGCGGCGCAAGTTGGCCAGCATGCTAATGGTCGGCAGACCTACGGGCATGCCCTGGTGGTTGATGCTTGGGGCACCGTACAAGCCGATGCCGAGCAAGCCAGCCCCAGTTTTGCCAGCGCCGTATTCGGTATCGAACAGCAACAGCACATCCGAGCCAACATGCCGGTCATCACACAATTTAAAACACAGCAGGTCGTTTAATCATGCAGTCAGCTTTTGATCAGGTTAGCCATAATCTTTTGACCCAGCGCCAACTCGGTGTCGATGCTTTACAACAAGCCATGCAGCAGCTCTATAGTGGCGCCATTGATTTTGCTGATATCTATTTGCAAAGCAGTGTGAATGAGTCGTGGGTGCTCGAAGATGGCATTGTCAAAGATGGCAGCTTCCACATTGAAAGCGGCCTCGGTGTGCGCGCTATTCATGGTGAGAAGACTGGTTTTGCCTACGCCGATGACATTAGCCCGCAGGCGCTGCAACACGCTTCAGCTGCCGCTCGCGGCATTGCTGCGGCTGGTGCTCATGGGCGCTTGCAGGCTTGGCATCAACCCAGTGCAACCTCACGCTATGAAGCGGTGAATCCACTGCAGAGCCTGAATGAAGCCGCCAAAATTGACCTATTGCGCGAAGTGGACGCTTATGCGCGTAGTCTCGATAAACGTGTGGTCGAAGTGATTGCTAGCATTAGTGGCAGTTACGATGAAATTTTAGTGGCCGCCACCGATGGCGTGTTGGCTGCCGATATTCGCCCGTTGGTACGGCTCAACTGTACCGTATTGGTTGAGCACAATGGCAAGCGTGAGCGCGGCAGTGCCGGTGGCGGTGCGCGCGTCGGCTATGACTATTTCTTAGCTGATTTACGCTGGCAAGAATACGCCAAAGAAGCTGTGCGCCAAGCCTTAGTGAACCTAGAAGCGCGCCCAGCGCCGGCCGGTACCATGCCGGTAGTACTCGGTTCAGGCTGGCCCGGCGTGCTGTTGCACGAAGCTGTAGGGCATGGCTTAGAGGGTGATTTTAACCGCAAGGGTGCCAGTGCCTATGCCGGTAAAATTGGCCAGTTGGTGGCCTCTGAGCACTGTACTATCGTTGACGATGGCACCATCAATGAGCGCCGTGGTTCACTCACAGTGGATGACGAAGGTACCCCAGCTGGTTATAACGTGCTGATCGAAAAAGGCCGCTTGGTCGGCTACATGCAAGATAAACTGAATGCCCGGTTGATGGGGGTTGCCGCTACCGGTAATGGCCGCCGTGAATCGTATGCACAATTGCCAATGCCGCGCATGACCAACACCTACATGCTCGCCGGAGAGCATGACCCGGCCGATATTATTAAGAGTGTGAAAAAAGGCATCTATGCGCCGCATTTTGCCGGCGGTCAGGTGGATATCACCTCGGGCAAGTTCGTGTTCTCAGCGTCAGAAGCCTATTTGATTGAAGACGGCAAAATCACCGCACCGATTAAAGGCGCCACATTGATTGGTAACGGCCCCGAAGCGATGTGCCAAGTATCTATGGTGGGTAATGATTTACAGCTCGATGCCGGCGTTGGCGTGTGCGGCAAAGATGGTCAGAGCGTGCCGGTGGGTGTAGGTCAGCCGACCTTAAAACTGGACGCGCTGACCGTAGGCGGCACCGATTAAGCGGTCGCCACCGTGCGTAAATATTTGAATAGTTCGCGGGCTGCAGCGGGTGGTTTACCCAGTTGCAGCTCTTTGCTGGCATTGCGCTGCAGCTGGCGTAATTGCTGACGGTCAGCGTGTGGATACAGGTCAATAAAAGCCTGAATAGCGCTGTCGCCTTGAGCAATAATGGCATCACGGTGCTTTTCAAGCTGATGGAATAAGGCGTTCATGGCGTCGTGCTGATGCTCAACATCATGCAGAGCTTGCTCAATAGGCGCACTATCGCGCTGGCGCATGAGTTTGCCAACCAGTTGCACTTGGCGCCGATAGCCTTCGCGTTTGCCGCGAATACGTTGGGCCAGCAAAATGGCGTCACGCAAAATATCATCCATAGGGATCTTAGCTAATTGCGATGGCACTAAGGCAATCAGTTTTTCACCAATATCTTGCTGCGCTTCAGCGTCACGCTTCTGCTGCGATTTGGTGATGTAATAAATTTCGTCATCGTCGTACTGATTGCTCATGCTCTGCCTGTGTGCTCGGGTGCTTAGGGTTACACTAATGTGATTACCCGTTAGTTTAGCATTAGATGCCCCATTTCGACATGACTAAGTTCGACCTGACGTATCATGATAAACTCAGTGGCACAGCGCCACCGTAAAACCAATACAGCCGATCACGGAGTATGCAGTGACCCCAGATATACAGCAATTACGCCAAGAAATGCACGATGTCGAGCAAGCCGTTGCCGATGCCTTAGCTTATGCCAAACAGCTCGGTAGTAGCGCAGTAGAGTGCGCCATCAGCCGTAGTCGTGGCATCAACGTGGGCACCCGCTTGGGCGAAGTTGAAACCGTTGAATTTAACCAAGATGGCGCGTTGGGGATCACCTTATATCGGGGTCAGCAAAAAGGCTCATCATCCACCACCGACTTAACCCCCAGTGCCATTCGTGCAGCGGTTGAAAAGGCTAACGATATTGCCCGCTTTACCTCGCCTGACCCGTTCGCAGGGCTGGCTCCAGAAGCGGCAATGGCAAACGCTATTCCCGATCTGGACTTATGCCATCCGGCTGATCAAAGTGCCGAGTTTGCACTTGAACAGGCATTGGCGTGTGAGCGTCATGCCCTGAGCTTAGATCCGCGTATTGTCAATTCCGATGGTGCGGGTTACAGCAGTCATGTGGGTTATCGCGTATACGGCAATAGCCATGGTTTTTTAGCGGGCTATTTGCAGTCGCGCCACAGCCTGAGCTGCTCACTGATTGCCAAAAGTGGTGATGCTATGCAGCGCGATTACAGCTATACCGTGGCGCGCAAGCGTGACCAGCTATGGAGCCCCGAGCAAGTCGCTGGCGATGCCGTTGAAGCCACCGTAGCGCGGCTCGATTCGCGTAAAATAGCTACCACCCAAGTGCCAGTGATTTTCCGCGCTGACGTAGCGAATTCGTTGTTTGGCCATTTGGTCGGCGCTATTAGCGGCGGTAATCTGTACCGCAAATCGAGCTTTTTACTCGACCATTTGGGTCAGCAAGTGCTGCCGTCGTGGTTGACCATCAGCGAACTACCGCATTTATCAGGGGCCTTAGCCAGCAGTCCGTTTGACCAAGAGGGTGTCGCTACGGTTGATCGTGAGATTATTAGCGCTGGCGTGTTGCAAACTTATTTAATGACCAGTTATTCAGCGCGCAAGTTAGGCCTACAACCCACTGGGCACGCCGGTGGCATTCATACCTGGCAGGTGGGTCACAATGCGCAGTCGCTGCAGGCCATGTGCCGCGATATGGGTACTGGGCTGTTGGTCACTGAACTGATGGGGCAGGGTGTTAATTTGCTAACTGGTGATTACTCGCGCGGAGCCGCCGGATTTTGGGTAGAACATGGCGAAATTCAGTTCCCGGTAGAGGAAATCACTATTGCGGGCAATTTAAAAGACATGTTCGCCAACATCGTGGCGATTGGTAATGATGTGGATATGCGCCATGGCGTACGTACTGGTTCGGTATGGATTGAATCGATGCGGCTGGCTGGGGTTTAGCACCCCAGCAGCGTTTTACCTGAACCGCTTAACCCAACAGCAGGGTAGCGGTACCCAAGAAGGCGAAAATACCCACCACGTCGGTCACCGTGGTGAGGATCACCCCACCGGCAAGTGCTGGGTCAATATCAAATTTCTTCAGCATCAACGGAATCGTCACGCCGGCCAAACCGGCTGCCACTAAGTTGGCAAACATGGCAAAGGCAATAATGATACCGATGGTGAGATCTTGCTTCCATAGCGCTACCACCCCGGCAATCAACACCGCCCAAACCACACCGTTGATGAGGCCAATCGATAGCTCTTTCCAAATCAACCAACGCTGGTTACTCGCACCAACATGGCCCAGTGCCATACCGCGAATGACCAAGGTTAAGGTCTGCGAACCGGCAATACCGCCCATGCTCGGTACAATGGTATTTAAGATGGCCAAAATAGCCATCTGCGCCAAAATGTCTTCAAAGAGTGAGCTCACCATGGCCGCTAATAGCGCTGTGATCAGGTTAATACCTAGCCACAATGAGCGCCTTCCAGCCGATTTGCCCACTGGCGCAAAGGTATCTTCGTCGTCATCAAGACCGGCCATGCTCAACATCGAGTGCTGGGCATCTTCGCGAATGATGTCAACCACGTCATCAATGGTGATACGACCTAACAAACGGTTGTCGACATCCACCACCGGCGCTGAGATCCAGTCTTGCCGTTCAAACAGTTTGGCTACCTCGGTTTCGTCCATGTCGACCGGAATGCTCTGTACGTCGTCGTCCATCACATCGTTGACCAAGCGCGTAGGGTCAACGGTAAGCAATGAGGTGAGCGCCACGGTGCCAATGAATTTATCTTCACGATTGACCACGTAGAGTTTATCAGTACCATCGGGTAGTTCGCCTTTTAAGCGCAAATAGCGCAGTACCACGTCAATGCTAACGTCTGGACGCACGGTGATGGTATCGGTGCTCATCATCGCACCGGCGGTTTCCTCATCGTAGGACAATGCCAGCTCAGCGCGTTGCCGATCTTGCTCATCCATGGATTTCAGAACTTCTTGATAGACCGGCTCTGGCAAGCTACGCAATACGTAGGCTAAGTCGTCGGTATCCATGCCTTCGGTGGCGGCGGCGAGTTTGTCCGGCGCCATCTGCCGAATAATGGATTTTTGTACTTCTTCGGAGAGCTCTTCGAGGATATCACCGTGTTCGTCGGCATCGACCAACTGCCAAATGATCAAACGTGATTTGGGTGGTGATGATTCCAGCAGCAGGGCAATGTCCCAGGCCGGTAAATTATGCAGTAATCGCCGTGCCTGCACGTACATGCCACGGGCTAAGGCAGCGGTTACTTCTTGTAAGCGCTGTTCAGCAAATTCTAAGTCGGCAACTTCGGCAAGCATAAAAAAACTCCTCGTGATTTGAGGAGTTTAGCTGATTTTCATAGATTCGTCAGCACTGCTGTTGGGGGTGTTATTTAACACTCTTCATCAAAGCGTGCTTCAACCAGAGCGGCAATGGCAGCGACGGCTTGGTCGGCATCAGCACCCTCGGCAACGATGTCGAACTGTTTACCTTGGCTACCGGCCAATAACAGCAGACACATAACACTTGAGGCATCATATTCTTTGCCGTCATTGAGCACTTTCACTTTGGCTTCAAACTGATGCGCCAATTTGGCTAGTTTGGTCGCAGCGCGGGCATGCAGGCCTAGCTTGTTGCGAATGGTAACGGTTTGCTGGGCCCGGCTCATGACTTATACCGCGCCATATCACGATGTCGTACCTGCACTTTGAAGGTTTGATTTTGAAAACGTGCAGCTAACTGTTCGGCAATATAAACCGAACGGTGTTTGCCGCCGGTGCAACCAATACCAATGGTCAAATAGCTGCGATTACTGCGCTGAAAATAGGGCAGCCAAGTTTCAAAAAAGGTCTCGAGTTGATGCACGAACTTGGTCATTAACGGTTGCTGCGAGAAAAAGTGCTGCACATCGTCGTCTTTACCAGTCAGTGGTTTTAGCTCTGGCACCCAGTGCGGATTCGGTAAAATGCGCGCGTCGAAAGCATAGTCGAGATCGCCTGGTAAGCCGTACTTGTAACCGAATGATTGAAATACCACCAGTAATCGTGAGGCTGCCTTGCCCAGCACGCGCTCGCTGACTTGTTCACTTAATTGATGAACGCTTAGCTCGGTACTATCAATGCGCCACAGCGCACGCTCTGCCAACGGCTCCAGCAAGTTACGTTCTTCCATCAGGGCATCGGCGAGGGGTAATTCGTTTTTTGATAATGGGTGTAAGCGGCGCGTTTCGCCAAAACGTCGCAACAGGACTTGGTCTTGCGAATCGATATAGAGAATTTCTGGTTTGACTTTATCGGGTAAAAAATCAAGTGCGTCGGTGAGTACATCAGGATCTTTAGGCAAGTTACGCACGTCAACGCTCACCGCCACTTTATCGTATTGTTCAACCACAGCATGAACGAGAGTCGGTAGCAGGGTGATCGGTAAATTATCTACACAGTAATAACCGAGATCTTCTAAGACTCGTAGAGCGATAGTTTTCCCCGAGCCGGAACGGCCGCTAACGATTATGAGTTGCATGTGATAAAGGCTTGATAAAGCTCCATGTCATTGTGCGCATCACGCATTGCGCGGGTACACTGTTTGTCGTTTAAGCGCTGGGCTACAGCTTGCAGGGTATGCAAATGGTGCTCGTGATGACTTTCTGGAACCAGCAGCGCAAAAATTATATCCACCGGCTGATTATCAATGGAATCAAAATCGATGGCAGCGGCGAGCGTGATTAAAATGGCCACCGGTTTGCTACCATCAGCAACGCGCCCGTGCGGTATGGCAATGCCAAAACCAATGCCGGTGCTGCCGAGCCGCTCGCGCGACAACAAGCTTTCAAACACATCAAAGGCTGAGGTATTCGCTAATCGCGGTGCCGCTAGCTGACCAAGCAGCTCCAGCGCTTTCTTTTTACTTGTAACCTCGACTGCACGACGGGTGCAGTCGGGGTGTAACAGAGTAGATAAATCCATGAGTTAGTGACGTTTCAATTTTTCTTTATGTTTAATAACTTGCCGATCAAGTTTATCGATCAGCCCATCAATTGCAGCGTACATATCGTCATGGGTGGAATCAGCAAATATCTCACCACCATTTAGATGCAGCGTAGCTTCAGCTTTTTGCGTCAGTTTTTCAACATTTAATATCACGTGCACGTTAGTGATATGGTCGAAGTGGCGCTCAAGCTTGGCGAATTTTTCATTCACATAAGTGCGCAGGGCATCGGTAAGTTCAACGTGGTGACCAGTCAGATTAATTTGCATAACATCTTCCTTCTGTTGTCCGAGATTCAGATAAGACGCTTGCGTTGGCTCGAGGGCGCAATATTTAGCGCTTCTCGGTATTTCGCAATAGTCCGTCGGGCCACCTGAATACCTTGTTCAGCCATCAATTCGGTCAATTGACTATCGCTTAACGGCTTCTTCGGGTTCTCCGCGGCGACCAACTTCTTCAGCAACGCGCGTATGGCTGTTGACGAACATTCTCCTCCGTTATCCGTTGCCAATTGGCTAGAGAAGAAGTACTTCAATTCAAACACACCACGCGGCGTGTGCATATATTTTTGTGTGGTTATTCGTGAAATTGTTGATTCATGCATTTCTACTGTAGCTGCTATATCAGCAAGAATCATTGGCTTCATCGCTTCGGCGCCAAATTCGAAGAATGCTTGTTGCCGTTGCACGATACTTTGCGCCACTTTCAGCAAGGTATCATTACGGCTGTCGAGACTGCGAATAAACCACTTGGCGTCTTGTGTTTGCTGACGAATGTACTGCATATCCTCGCGTTCGCTGGTGCTATCAGCTAAGGCCAAATACGTCGCATTCACTTTTAATTTGGGTACACTTTGCGGATTAAGTTCCGCAATCCAGCGCGAGTTTTTTTTCCGCACCAGAATATCTGGGATCACATAATCATCATTACTCACGGCAAAATCGTCGCCTGGCCGCGGTGCTAATGATTGGATCAGCTCGACCACCTGTGCCAATTGCGTTTCGTTGACGCGCAAGCGCCGCAGCAAACTGCGATAATCGCGATTGGCTAACAATTCTAAATGGTTTTGTACCGCTTGCAGCGCCCAACGCCTCAGCTCCGGGCACACATCACGCGCCGCACGCAGTTGGATTTGTAAGCACTCACTTATGCTACGTGCCGCAACACCCGTTGGCTCAAATTGCTGAATACGTTTCAGTACCACAGCGACTTCATCGGCCTCTACATCATCCAGTTCGGCGGTTAACGCGTCCAGCAGTTCTGGGATATCAGCCTGCAAGTAACCATGGTCGTCGATACTATCGATGATCATGGTGGCAATCACTTCGTCACGCTCGGTAAAATGCGATAGCCGCATTTGCCAGAGTAGATGATCGTGCAAAGAGGTATGGGTTTCGCCTTGGTAGAGCGGGGTATCGTCGCCGATGCTCTGGCCACTTGAGCTGAGTTGTGCGGAGTAGGGATCATCCCAAGCGTCGTAGTCGCTATCGCTATCGGCGCTGGTCTCGCCCTCAGCATCACTGTCTTCCAGTTCTAGCAGCGGGTTATCTTCGAGTGCTTGCTGAACTTCTTGCTGGAGCTCCAAGGTAGATAATTGCAGCAGCTTGATGGCCTGCTGCAGTTGCGGCGTCATGGACAGCTGTTGGCTGAACTTGAACTGCAAACCTTGTTTCATAGGGTAAACTGTTCACCAAGATAAACGTCTTTAACCTGCTGATTCGCGAGGATGCTGTTGGCATCGCCCATCGCGATCAGTTCGCCATGACTGACAATGTAGGCATGCTCGCACACCGACAGCGTTTCGCGGACATTGTGATCAGTAATCAACACACCGATGCCACGATTACGCAGATGTTCAATGATTTTCTTAATGTCCAACACCGAAATAGGGTCAACCCCGGCAAAGGGCTCATCGAGCAGAATAAAAGCCGGTTCAGCAGCCAGTGCACGGGCAATTTCAACGCGGCGGCGTTCGCCTCCAGACAGACTCATGCCGAGGCTATTGGCAATGTGGCCAATGTGGAACTCTTCCAGCAGGCTATCGAGTTTTTCTTCACGCGCGGTCTCGTCGAGCTCTTTGCGTGTCTCCAGAATGGCCATAATGTTGTCACGCACGCTGAGCTTACGGAAAATCGATGACTCTTGCGGTAAATAGCCGATACCACGCCGGGCGCGCTCATGCATGGGTAACAGAGTGATATCAGTGTCATCCAGTAAAATGCGACCTTTATCGCTATTCACCAAACCGACAATCATATAAAACGTGGTGGTCTTGCCGGCACCATTAGGGCCGAGCAAGCCAATTACTTGGCCGGATTCAACGGTCAGGCTGACATCTTTGACGACCTGACGTTTTTTATACGACTTAGCGAGATGTTCAGCGGTTAATCGGCTCATCGTTGTTCTTTTTTGGCATGAAAATAGTGGTTACCCGCTCAGAATCTTCGCCGCGATTGGCGCTGAGTTGTTGGGTGGCGAAGTTATAAATAATTTCGTTACCTTGAATCACGCTATTATTTTGCGCCACCGACGCTTTGCCGGTGAGGGTAATGATTTGCTTCACTTGGTCGTAGTTGATTTGTTCAGCTTGCGCCTCAATCACCGAGCCATCTTCGAGTGTTTGTTTATAGGATGCGGGACTGCCGCTGGCGATAAATTCATCGGTGCCAGCCGCGGCATCACGTTTGACCCGCAGGTTATCGGCGCGGATTTCTAGGCTACCTTGGCGAATGACGACGTTCACGTCGAACACCGCAATATTGTTCGCCAGGTCAAAAAAGTCGCGCTCTGAGCTGATTTCTATCGGCTGCGCAAAGTCAGACTTACCCTGCGCCAAAACTGCAGCGCTAAGCAGCAACCCAAGGCTGAGACTCAGACTAGTTGCGAGGTGTCGTGTTGCCGGTGTAAATAGTTTGAACATGTTTGGTAAGTTCCAACGTTTGTGCACGTAAATCGGCCTGTAAACCTTCACCGCGAACAACAAAGTCGCGGCCATATAAGGTCACCGGCTGATCGGTTTCCATAGTTTCCAGAGTGGTATCAATCACTAAGTAGCTGGTTTCTGCGCGTTCCATAAAATCACTGGTATTGAGTTTAGAAATGCGCACCCCGCGCTCAAGGACTAAGTTCTTGTCATCGTAAAATGAGCCAGACTCTGCGATAACTTGCCAACTACTCGTGCGGTCTGAGGTGGTCACCACGTAAACCGGCTGTTCAAGCTCAGTCAGCTTGATCGGGCTAAAATGTGTCATTTCATCGGCAGATATTTTATGGGTCAGCTGACCATCTTCGGCATACACGCGCAGCACCAACCCTTGCGCGGTGAAGTCGGGTTGAATGGCGCGATAAGCATCGTCACCGGTATCGCTACCAGCGGGCGCAAAAGGCCGCCAGATCAGTATTGCCCCGGCAACAAAAAGTATCGCAATGAGCCAAATAATATTGCGGTTCACGTACTTACTCCGCCTTGTAACTGTAACTTACCTTGGCTTAATAATATCAAATCACTGACCTCGCGCACGGCACCAAAGCCACCGCGCAAGCTGGTTACATAATTGGCTTGCTGCTGCACAAACGGGTGCGCATCGTTCACCGCAATACCTACCCCAGCGCGCTGGATCATAGCGACATCAGGGATGTCATCACCGATACAGGCAATTTGACTATCATTGAGCTGTAGTTGCTCAGCGAGTTGCTGGTAGACCGCGAGTTTATCGTCGCAGCCCTGATAGATATGGGTGACCCCGAGGTGCTCCATACGTTGCTTAACTAACTCTGAGCGTCGCCCAGTTATGACCGCAACGGTGATGCTATTGTTCAATAGTGCTTTCACCCCGAAGCCATCACGGGTGTGAAACGCCTTTAATTCTTCACCGGCATTGCCTAAATAAATACGGCCATCAGAAAATACCCCGTCGACATCGCAGATCAACAAGCGTAAGTCGCGCAATTGGTGCAACAGAGCGCGCGGTATGTCGCCGTACCAACTGCTGACATGACTGCTTAGTGGATCCATTATAATACCCCCGCTTTAAGCAGGTCATGCATGTTCAAGGCGCCCACCGCATGGCCGTCGGCATCAACCACAAACAAGCCATTAATTTTGCGGTCTTCCATAGTTTTCAGACCTTGGGCGGCCAGCACATCAGCGCTAATGGTGATCGGGTTACGGGTCATCACCTGTGCAATAGCAGTGCTGTGCACATCAATGCGCTGGTCTAAAATGCGGCGTAAGTCGCCATCGGTAAAAATCCCTAGCAATACCCCGTTAGTATCTGTGACACCGGTCATGCCCAAGCCTTTGCGCGACATTTCTAGCAGCGCCTCACTGATAGTGGCAGTGGCGCTGACCTGCGGTAAGCGTTCGCCGCTGTGCATGATATCGCGAATATGCAATAGCAGCCTACGCCCCAGGCTACCGCCTGGGTGCGACATGGCAAAATCATCGGCGGTGAAACCCCGCGCATGCAATAGCGCTACGGCTAGGGCATCACCCATCACTAAGGTTGCGGTAGTGGATGAGGTCGGTGCTAAACCCAACGGACAGGCCTCTTTATCAACCGCAATACAGAGATGCACATCAGACAGTTGTGCCAGCGTCGATTGTGGATTTCCGGTCATACTAATAAAGCCTACACCACGGCGTTTTATCAGCGGGGCGATGGCGAGTACTTCGTTGGTTTCACCCGAGTTGGACAGTGCCAGCACCACATCAGCATCGGTAATCATGCCCAGGTCACCATGGCTGGCTTCGCCGGGGTGAACAAAGAACGCCGGTGTGCCGGTAGAGGCCAAGGTGGCGGCAATTTTGCCGCCGATATGACCAGACTTGCCCATACCAATCACAATCACTCGTCCACGGCATTGCAAGAGCATCTCACACGCGTCGGCAAAGTGTTGATCGAGGTAACGGGAAAGCCCGCGCACAGCGGCCGTCTCTATGTCGACCACCTGTTGGGCAAGGCGAATAAACTCTGACTTTTTCACGGCGCTCATAGCATTATCATCGCGGTTGATTATCTGCTTATCGAGGTAAAACTTCAGTTAATGCAACAATCATACCCGATCGTTTTTGTCTTTGCAGACGTAAATAGCCCAACACTCACGTTTTGTCACAAATTTTAATCATGAGAATACCTGACTTGCAGGCAAATCTGGTAAACTATGCGGTCTGCAAAAGGAGATACGTCATCTATGGTTGATGATGCGGTTGAACAATTAGTGGAATTGCAGGGTGTGCATTTCGCTCACGCGCACGGTGCCCATCCGGTCTACCGTGATCTAAACATGCAATTTCAGCGCGGTAAGATCACCGCAGTGCTGGGCCCAAGTGGTATCGGCAAAACCACCCTGTTACGCCTGATCGGTGGTCAGCTTAAACCACAGCAAGGGCGTATCAGCTTTGCTGGGCACAATATTCCAAGCTTGTCGCGTTCGGCACTGTATCAGCTGCGTACGCGTATGAGTATGCTGTTCCAAAGTGGCGCGTTGTTTAGCGATATGAACGTGTTTGACAACATTGCCTTTCCACTGCGCGAACACAGCCGCTTAAGCGAAGACATTATTGAAACAGTGGTGCTGATGAAGCTTGAAGCGGTCGGCCTGCGCGGTGCGCGCAACCTGATGCCGAGTGAGCTGTCAGGGGGTATGGCGCGGCGTGCCGCTTTGGCACGGTCAATTGCGCTGGACCCTGAACTGATTATGTACGATGAGCCATTTGCTGGCCAAGATCCTATCTCCATGGGGATTATCGTCAAACTGATCAAAAGCCTCAATGAATCTATGGGGTTAACCACCATTATCGTGACTCATGATGTGCAAGAAGTCATGACCATTGCGGACTATGTTTACATTATGGCCAATAAGACCGTGGTCGGCTCCGGCACACCCGCCGAGCTAATGGCTTCTGACGACCCCTTGGTGCACCAGTTTTTGCATGGCGAAGCGGATGGTCCAGTGCGTTTTCATTATCCTGCGGCCGAATTACGTCAGGAACTTTTGGGTATCAAGGCGACTGATACGGAGGCTAACCATGTTTGACCGCATTGCTGCCTTAGGGAAAGCCACATTAGACACCGTAGCAGGCGCTGGCGCGGCCTTGATCATGCTGGTTCGTGCCCTCATCGGGCGACCAAATTTGCGCAAATCGTGGCCGCTATTGATGACGCAAATGTATTCGCTAGGCGTACTGTCGTTACTGATTATTATCATTAGTGGTTTGTTTATTGGCATGGTACTGGGCCTACAAGGCTTTACCATCTTGGTTGATTTTGGCGCCGAGCAAAGCCTTGGGCAAATGGTGGCGCTGTCATTGTTGCGAGAACTCGGGCCAGTGGTCACGGCGCTATTGTTCGCCGGCCGCGCTGGTTCGGCGCTCACCGCAGAAATCGGTTTGATGAAAGCCACAGAGCAATTGTCGAGTCTCGAGATGATGGCAGTAGACCCGTTACGCCGAGTGATTTCGCCACGTTTTTGGGCGGGCTTTTACAGCATGCCTATTTTGGCCACGATTTTCTCGGCCGTGGGTATTTATGGCGGCTATTTGGTTGGCGTGCAGTGGCTCGGCGTTGACGATGGCGCCTTCTGGTCGGTCATGCAATCGAGCGTTGAATGGCAAGAAGACATTCTCAACGGGCTGATTAAAAGTATCGTTTTTGCCTTTGTAGTGACCTGGATTGCGCTCTACAAGGGATATAATTGCACCCCAACCTCAGTCGGCATTAGCCGCGCTACCACCTCAACAGTGGTCACCGCATCGTTAGCGGTATTAGGGTTGGATTTCGTTTTAACTGCATTGATGTTTGGATAACGCTCATGGAATCACGTAATACACATTTAGCGGTTGGTCTGTTTGTTATTTTCGGCATTCTGGCGATGTTGTTTTTGGGGCTACGAGCGGCCAATACCAGCGCAGTCACCACCGGCGAAACCTACAAAATTTACGCTAAGTTCGACAACATTGGCGGCCTAAAAGAGCGTTCACCGGTCAAAGTAGGCGGTGTAGTGATTGGCCGCGTCAGTGCCATTTCACTGGATGGCGCCTATTACGAGCCACTGGTGGAAATGACCATTAGTAAACAATACAGTGAATTTTCTGATACCTCATCGGTCTCAATCTTAACCTCGGGTTTATTAGGCGAGCAGTATATCGGCCTCAACCCGGGTTTTATTGATGATACCGTAGAGATGCTGGGCGACGGTGACTATATTTACGACACCAAATCGGCGTTGGTGTTAGAAGACTTGATCGGGCAGTTCCTGTTTGGCCAGGGTAATGATTAAGGAGAAACTATGACGACCAATTTTTTAAAGCAGTGGGTGTTGGCGGTTACCGCAGTGGTTGCGCTGGTGGCAGCGCCGGCGCAAGCTGATTTAATTCGCGACGAGAACCCCTATTTATTGTTGGAGAAAGTAGCCAACAAAACCTTTGACCGCATTGGCAATGATCGGCAATTGATCAGTGATGACCTGGATCATCTGCGGGTGATTATTCGTGAAGAAATGATGCCTTATGTGGATTGGGTTTATGCCTCTAAGCGAGTGCTTGGTCGTGCTTTACAAGACACCACGCCAGAGCAGCGGCAAGAATTTTACAGTGTATTCCGCGACTATCTAATCGCTACTTACGGGCGTGCTTTTACCGCTTATGACGAGAGCAAGCATACCGTTGAATTCGGCGATCCAAACCGTTTTGATGGCAGCAGCCGCATGGTTGAAGTGAATACCCGTGTGGTCGAAGCCGGTACCGGTCGACCGCCAATTCGCATGGATTTTAAAATGCGTTTTGATAAAGATGACAATATTTGGAAGGCCTACGACCTAGTGGTTGAGGGTGTCAGCTTACTCAATAGCAAACAAGCTGAGGTGGCTCAGGTTATTCGTCAGCGCGGTATTGATGGCACCATTGAATTGCTGCGTGAAAAAGCTGCCGAGCCGATTCGTCAATATCAAGAAGGTGATGATAAGCTATGAGTCTCGACTACAGCCAGCAGGGTGATCGGCTGGTGCTGCAAGGCGAGTTGAGTCGCAGCACTATCCCTGCTTTGTGGCAGCAGCGCCAACAATGGCTGCAAACAGCCATCAGCGATGCTAAGCTAAACATCGACCTAGCTGGCGTAGAACGGGTTGATTCTGCCGGAGTCGCTATGTTGCTGCGGTTAAAAGGCGAGTTGCAGCAACGTCAGTGTGAGTTGGCTATTGTAGCCGCGAACCCGCAGCTGCGGGCCATCGCCGAAGTGAGCGGTGCTACTGAAATTTTGCAGCTCCCGGCGCAGTGAGAATGGCCTCTAAATCGCCCTAATTGTTAAAGCGAGTAAAATCCCATTGATTAGCACCGAACAAATCCGCACACTGCTGGACAGTGCCTTAACCCCTGATGATTTAGTGATTAAAATTGATGGCAGTCATGCCAATATCACCGTGGTTAGCGCTGTATTTGACGCCTTAAGTCGGGTCAAGAAACAACAATTAGTCTATGCTCCGCTAAAGGAATTAATTGCCAGTGGTGAATTACACGCGGTATCCATTAAAACCTATACACCGAGCGAGTGGCAGCGGCAGAAAAAACTTGCCAATTTGAGCTAACAGAGTAGCCATATCTTATGCAAAAACTTGTCATTCAAGGGGGTCAACCGCTGCACGGCGAGGTGACTATTTCCGGCGCAAAAAACGCCGCTCTGCCGATCTTGTTAGCGGCCTTACTAGCCAGTGATGATGTCGTTATTGACAATGTCCCAGCCCTGCAAGATGTGCGCACCACGCTAAAATTGCTAGCCGAACTCGGCGTTAGCAACGAGCAGCTGGCAGCCAACCAATATAAAATTTCACCGCAGGGTTTGAACCATCACGTCGCCAGTTATGATTTGGTGAAAACCATGCGTGCCTCAATTTTAGTGCTTGGCCCGCTGTTAGCGCGCTACGGTAAAGCGCAGGTGAGTTTGCCCGGCGGTTGCGCCATTGGCGCGCGGCCAGTGAATTTACATATTGAAGGCCTACGGCAAATGGGTGCCACCATTACCGTTGAGAATGGCTACATCAACGCCACCAGCCCTGGCCGTTTGCGTGGCGCTGATATTTTCATGGATATGGTGTCAGTCACCGGTACTGAAAATCTGATGGCTGCGGCAACCTTGGCAGATGGCATGACCCGTATTGAAAACGCTGCTCGTGAGCCAGAGGTTGTTGATCTCGCCAACTTCTTGAACGCTCTGGGTGCCGATATTCGTGGTGCCGGTTCTGATACCATTGAAATTCATGGTGTTGCAGCACTGCATGGCGGCCACTATCGGGTCCAACCTGACCGTATTGAAACCGGTACCTTTTTAGTTGCCGCGTTAGCCACCGGTGGTGACGTGACCTGTCGCAATACCGACCCAAGTATGCTTGATGCGGTGTTGAAAAAGCTGACAGAAGCAGGGGCGCGGATCACCAAAGGCAGCGATTGGATTCGTCTTGAAGCTACCGCACGGCCTAAAGCCGTCAACATTATTACCGCGCCACATCCGGCATTTCCGACCGATATGCAGGCACAGTTCTGTGCGCTCAATGCGATTGCTGATGGGGCTGGCTGGATCCGTGAAACGATCTTCGAAAACCGCTTTATGCATGTACCTGAATTGCAACGTATGGGTGCTATGATTGAATTAGAAGGCAATACCGCTATTTGCAAAGGCGTGCCAGAGTTAACCGGCGCACAGGTGATGTGCACCGACTTACGCGCTTCGGCGTCGTTGGTCATTGCCGGCTTAGTAGCGCGCGGTACCACGGTGGTTGAGCGTATCTATCATATTGACCGCGGTTATGAAGGTATTGAGCGTAAGCTGGTTGGCTTAGGCGCCAACATTGAGCGCCAAGCCTAACTTACGCGTAGCTTCAGCGTAACTTACGGGGAGCTTCAGCGTAACTTACGGATAGTCACTACCGTGGTCATCAATCGCTGGCCACGGTAAAACTTCACTTCGAGCTCGGTGCCCGGTTTGGTATCAGCCACTAAGCTGAGCCCTTGTGCCGCAGAACTAATCGGTGTACCCGCTATCTCAATCACGTAATCTTCTGGTTGCAAGCCGGCTTCTTCAGCAGGGCTGCCACGGTCCACACCACTGATAAAAATACCTGGCTGGCGGTAGATCTCAAAGGTATTGGGGGTCTCGCCGACGTTAACGCCGAGATAGCCACGTACCACTTCACCTTCTTCAATCAGTGCAGTCATGACCGATTTGGCCAATGGGTACGGAATCGCAAAGTAGATGCCGTCTACGCCTTGACCACTGGGGCCGCGGAACTGAGCGTTATTGATACCAACCAAGTAACCTTGGCTGTTAACCAGAGCACCGCCCGAAGTGCCTTCACTGATCGCTGCATCCATTTGAATCAGGTCAGCGTGCGAGTGAATCACACCCATACGCCCCCCGGTAGCACTGATAATGCCTTGGGTGATGGTTTGGCCTAAATTTAATGGGTTGCCGATAGCCAATACCACATCACCAACGCGTGGACGCAAGTTATCGTCGGTTAAGATCACCGGCAGATTGTCAGCCTCAATGCGCACAACGGCTAAATCGGTGACGCGATCAAAGCCGATCACTTGACCAGAATATTGGCGGCCATCTTGTAGTGCCACTTGTATTTGATTGACGTCTGCCACCACATGATAGGCGGTGAGAATATGCCCGCGGTCATCCATGATGACCCCAGAACCAAGGCGAAAGACACTGCCAGGCCGCCGCGAATAATAAGACTCAGGTAATTCACCCATACTATAAATATTCACTACCGCGGGGGCCGCGCGGTTCACCGCGGTAGCGTAGCTCGCGGGTTGCTCGCTGAGCAACGGTTGCTGACCGCCGTTGAGCCAGTGTTGTACGCCAATAACGACTGCTGCCACTACCAGGCCAAGAAATGCAAAGCGAACGATGTACCAAAGCCAGTCGCGCAGGGTCATGAGATTTCCGTAAATGATTGATGTAGCGCTAGTCTAGTGCATCAAGGCGCAGAAAAAAAGCAGACAACCCGAGAGCCGTCTGCTTTTACCGTGCATTAATCGCGGGGTGTTAGCCGCGTAACACCAAATACAGCGAGGTATTACCACGGCGAATATTCAGCGCAATCACGTTGCCGGCTTGATCCATAGCTTGGCGCAGCTCGGCGACACTGTTCACCGGGCGTCGATTCACCGCTACAATCACATCGTCTTTGCGCAGCCCGTAGCGGGCCGCCATAGAGTTTTGCTCCAGTTCGGTTAAGGTCACACCGCCATCACCGTTAGCCGCTAGGGTAGCGCCCTCAAGCGCCGGATGCAGCTCGGCCGCGCGCACTTCACGCTCTTCTGAACGTAAGGTGACATCGAGCTTGCGCTCTTTGCCTTCACGCAATACCGTCACTTCAATCTCGTTGCCAGCACCAACCGTGCCAACCCGCGCAATCAAGTCGGCGAAGGTACGAATACGGTCGTTGTTCACGGCAATAATCACGTCGCCCGATTGAATACCGGCTTCAGCAGCCGCACTGCCTTCAACTACTTCGGATACAAACGCGCCTTGGCTCACTTTCAAGTCGAGCGCTTTGGCGATTTCATGGTTCAAGTCACGACCACGCACACCCAGCACGCCGCGGCGCACTTCGCCAAACTCCACCAATTGCGCCACCAAAGCCTGCATCATGTCAGAGGGAATAGCGAAACCAATACCGATATTGCCACCGTTGGGGCCCAAAATAGCGGTGTTAATGCCGACTAGTTTGCCATCTAAAGTGACCAAGGCACCACCAGAGTTACCGCTGTTGATGGCGGCATCGGTTTGAATAAAGTTTTCAACCTCTTCGATACCTAAGCCGCTGCGGTCCAGAGCACTGACAATACCAGAAGTAACGGTTTGACCCAGGCCAAACGGGTTGCCAATAGCAACGACGAAATCACCCACCCGCAGCGCAGACGATTTACCGATAGGAATTTCAGTTAAATCCTCGCCGTCTTTAATCTTTAGCAAGGCGACATCTGAGCGTTTATCGGTGCCGACCACAGTGGCATCAAATTGCCGACCATCTTTCAGCGTCACCAGAATCTCGGTCGCACTATCAATGACATGGTTGTTGGTAACCACGTAGCCATTGTCGGCATCAATGATGACCCCAGAGCCTAAGCCTTGAAACGGTTGCTCTTGAACTTGCTCACGTGGGCCGTTGGGGCCAAAAAAGTACTGAAAGATTTCCGGTACCCGCTGACGAATTTCGCGGGTACCCTTCACCGAAATATTCACCACCGCTGGGGTTACATCCTCCAACATGGGCGCCAGGGTAGGGATCTCGTCTTTATTGGTATTAAAGAATGGAATGTTGGCGCTGACCGGCGTTGACATGGCAATGATGCTGGACAACGCAACAGCAGCAACTAGCTTTGCTCTCATGGGGTCGTGCTCCTCTATCGATAACTTGATTCAATTGTGTGTATCAAAGACCAATATCACCGATATAAGTTCATGACCCCTTTGTTTCAAGATGTTACCTGCTCATTTAACCAGCAGATTAATCCTTAGTTGACGAAAACAGCCCTGATTTTTGATCAGAATAGTCGCGCGGGGCGGCGTCGGCTTCTTCTTTTTTGGCGTCTTTGCGGTCGCGGCTGACGGTGTTGGCCATGCGTAATTGGCGCATGGTGTCTTCGGCAAAGAACGGCAGGGTGGGTTGAGTTTGTTGCCGTTGTAGAATGTCGGCACTGTTATTCAAGTAGCTTTTCAGCTTGTCTTGAGTTTCTTCCAACTGCTCAACTAAAGCCGTGGCCGTAGCAAAGTGCTCGGCAACTTCACGTTGATAATCAGCTAATTGCTGTTTACTTTGATTCACTTCCTCACTGAGGCGCGCCTGTTCTGAGTGCTCGTGGAACCAATAACGGGCCACGAAGAAACCGACAACGGCACCCACTGCAACTAACAAAATGCCAATGATCCAGCTCATAAATACTCCTTAAAAAAGCGCCGTAGCGTGGTAAACTCCTGTGTCATAGCATAATCCAGATTAAGGTCAAAGTGGTAGTGACGACGCAAAACATCACCCCGCTGCAAAAATATCAGCATGATCTGGCCCACCATGGGTTCAGCCATGATGCCGCACAACAACAGGCCGTTGAAGCACTACAACGGCTTTATGATGAGCTGTTGGCGCACCGCAATAAACGCCAACGCCGTGGCTTTTTAGGGCGCCTGCGTAAAGTGCCAAAGGCACCGCAAGGGCTGTATTTTTGGGGTGGCGTAGGGCGCGGCAAAACCTACCTAATGGATACTTTCTTTGATGCGCTGCCGTTTGAGCAGAAGCTACGGCTGCATTTTCACCGTTTTATGCACCGCGTGCATGCCGAACTGAAATTACTCAAAGGCCGCAGCGATCCGTTGCCAGTGATTGCTGAAAAGCTGTCGCGTGAAGCGCAAGTACTCTGTTTTGATGAGTTTTTTGTGCAAGACATCACTGATGCCATGCTGCTTGGTACGCTGATGCAAGAGCTGTTTAAGCGTGGCGTGGTGCTGGTTGCTACCTCGAATATTGTCCCCGACGAGCTGTATCGTAACGGCCTGCAGCGTGCGCGCTTCTTGCCCGCCATTGCGTTGATTAAGCAAAACTGCCAGGTCATTAACGTCGATAGCGGTATTGATTATCGCCTACGCACGCTGACCAAAGCGGAGATTTACCATGCGCCGCTTGATGCTGAGGCAGACCAGAATTTGCAGCGCTATTTTGCCGAACTATCGCCCGATCATTGCAGCCGCAACACCGACGGCACTATTCGCATCAACAATCGCGATATTCCGGTGCGCCTGGAGTGTGATGATGTGGTGCTATTTAGTTTTGAGGCCATTTGTGGCGGCCCGCGTTCGCAGAATGACTACATTGAACTGGCGCAGTTGTACCACGCGGTGCTGATTAGCGATGTACCGGCCCTTGGTGCGCACAATGACGATGCCGCGCGGCGTTTTATCGCCTTAGTGGATGAGTTCTATGAGCGCAAAGTGAAGCTTATTTTGTCCGCCGCACTGCCGCTCGAGCAACTCTATGCCGATGGCAAACTGAATTTTGAGTTCCGCCGTTGTATCAGCCGCCTGCAAGAAATGCAGAGCCACGAGTACTTGGCGCTAGCACACAAAGCCTAAGGACACCCAATGAGCTTGGTCGACGGTTTCATGGCATTAGGCGGCTTAGGGCTGCTGCTGTTGGGCATGTCGCTGATGACCGATGGCCTCAAAGCAGCCGCTGGTGATCGCTTGCAAGGTTTTTTGCAAAATGGCACCGCCACACGCACTCGTGCAGCGTTTTCCGGCTTTGCCATCACCGCACTGGTGCAATCGTCATCCGCCGTGGTAGTCGCACTTTTAGGCTTTACCAATGCCGGTATGTTAACCCTGCGCCAAGCCGCTTGGGTGGTATTTGGTAGTAACGTGGGTACCACCATGACCGCGTGGTTGGTAGCCTTTGTTGGGCTGAAATTTAATATTGGCATAGTAGCGTGGCCTATGATTGGTTTAGGCATGCTGCTACGCATTCTTCGCCCCGGCAAGCACAGTGGCGAAGTGGGTTTGGCAATCGCCGGTTTTGGCGTGCTATTTGTTGGTATCGATACCTTATCAACCAGCTTCTCTCATTGGGTTGAGGTGCTACCGGTTGAGCGGTTCACGTTAACCGGCCCACTGGGAGTGTTATTGGCGTTGTTGGTTGGCCTGGTACTCACCGCTTTGGTGCAGTCGTCATCCGCTGCTCTCGCCATTGTGTTGACCGCTTCAGCTAGCGGTATCTTCAGCCCGCTGGCTGGCGCTGCGGTGGTCATTGGTGCGAATCTGGGTACCACGATGACGGCTTTGTTAGCAACCATAGGAGCAACCGCCAACGCCAAACGACTAGCGGCGGTACATGTGATGATGAACGCCGTCACGGGTGGAGTGGCGTTGCTGCTGCTGGCACCATTATGGTGGCTAGCCGACCAATTATCAGCCGTGGATGGGTTGGCTGATTTGGCGACCGCGTTAGCGGCATTTCACACTATTTTCAATCTGCTAGGCCTGCTGCTGATGGTACTGATAGCCGAACGTATTATTACTCGCGCAACACACATGTTTCCGGTGCCGGCGCTGCGCTCAGGCAAGCCACGTTACCTTGATAGCACCGTTATGCAGGTCCCCGCTATGGCAATCAATGCCCTACAAAACGAACAGCAGCGAGTGTTTGAACAGCACGTGATGCGTTTGCGACAGTTGCTGTCGCTGACTGAGCCAATGGCGATCGACAAAGGTGATGTGGCCACCGGCCAATTACTGGCGGTGATTGAAGACTATGCCGACCGCTTGAACCGACAAACCCTTAGCAGCGAGCAGGCGCTGGCGCTTACCACCTTGCATGGCGTAAGGTATCGATTGCACGATCTGCGCGTATTGCTTGAGCAACTTGAGCAGCACAGCGTGGCTGAGCATCAGCGCTGTGTGTCGGCCGAAATGCACCAAGCACTGCTAACGCTGCTAGCCGACATCAATCGCATTCCGGCAAGCAGCGACACTCGCAGCGAGCAATTAAAATCCTTGGCGAACCACCGCGAGCAATTGGGCAACGACATTATGCAGGGCCTTGCCAGTGGCCGCCTCAATGCGCCGCAAGCCACGGCACAATTACAACTGACCAGCCAGTGGTGGCGCGCTGGTGAACTGCTGGTCGCTTGTGCAAATGGACTCTATCCAGTGGTTGATTAAGCAACAACCTTACCGTATAATTCGCGCCCAGCCCACGTTACAGGTACAACAAACCGCTATGTGGCTGCAACCACAGCGGATGTTGTGGTTCGCGGTGAAGCCCGGAACTACTGTCGTGAACTTAAAATAAGAGTATTTTCAATGAGTACATTTGTTGCAAAACCAGAAACTGTCACACGTGACTGGTACGTTGTAGACGCCGAAGGTAAAACTTTAGGTCGTTTGGCTACTGAAATTGCTACCCGTTTACGCGGCAAGCATAAGCCAGAGTACACTCCTCACGTTGATACCGGTGATTAC
>CAYXGO010000006.1:0-27779 GCA_964464575.1 uncultured Pseudomonas sp.
GCGCTGAGCGAACCATGATCGGCTAAGAAGTTTTTCACAAACTTAGGCAAATAGTCGCTGTTCAAGCCTAACATATCGTGCATGACTAAAATTTGTCCGTCGCAGTCGGGACCGGCACCAATGCCAATGGTGGGAATACTGAGTTGCTGGCTGATTCGTGCGGCAAGTGACACCGGCACACATTCTAATACCAGCAATTGTGCACCCGCCTGCTGCAGGGCTAGAGCTTGGCGCAGAGTATTATCGGCCGCTGATTGCTCCCGCCCCTGTACTTTATAGCCACCCAATACATTGACCGATTGCGGCAATAAACCTAGGTGGGCACAGACCGGAATACCGCGCTCAACCAAACCTCGAATGGTCTCGACCAGCCATTCACCGCCTTCTAATTTGACCATATTGGCACCGGAGCGCATAAGTTCAGCGGCAGAATCATAGGCTTGCTGTGGGTTGCTGTAGCTCATAAACGGCATGTCGGCCACCACAAAGGCCTCGGGCGCACCACGGCGCACTGCCGCGGTATGATAGGCGACATCAGCAACGCTGACCGGAATAGTGGAGCCATGGCCTTGAATGACATTACCGAGGGAGTCACCCACCAACATGAAATCCATGCCAAGGCTGGCAAATAAGCGCGCAAAGGTCGCATCATAGGCGGTGATCGAGGCGATCTTGTCACCGGTGGCTTTCATTTTGGTTAGGCTGGCAATACTCATAGCGGCCATGCGGCTCTCCTTACATGCGCGGAGCTTGATTGTATCAGCTAATTTTGACTAGGTCATGACCCGCTGTAGTAGCTTGTAGTTGCTGCCAAATCTGCGCCAGTGTACGGCCATCAGGGAGGCACAAGCTCGGTTCAAGTTCGAGCAGCGGCACCAGCACAAAGTCACGCTGGCACAGGCCAAGGTGGGGAATTTGTAGCTGCGCCTCGGCAATGGTGGCATCGCCATACAAGAGAATATCAATGTCGAGGGTTCGCTCCCCCCAACGGCGTTGGCGTTGGCGGCCGAACTGCTGTTCAATGCGGTGGGCCAGCTGCAGCAGTGCTAACGGGGTCAGTGTGGTATCAGCCTGCACCACGGCGTTGACATAATCCGGCTGGTCAGTCGGACCCATCGGCTTACTAGCGTAAAACGAAGAGCAGCGCAGGTTGCACAAGTCAGGCTGCTGTTTGAGGGCGGTTACGGCGTCCCGCAAGGTTGCTTGCGGGTCACCTAAATTCGCACCAAGGCCAAGATAGATACGCGTCATTCGCCGGCAGCACTGGGTTTGCGTCGGCGCCGACCACCACGGCGACCACGACGTTTGGCCTCACCGTCGGTGCGTGCCGGCTGTGGCCCACGCGGCACTGGGCCACTGCGGTCGCCATCACTATCACTGTCGCCATCGTGGTCACGTACGGGAATCATTTGCGGCTGTAGCTTATTCCAGTAGTCGGCTTGCTGTTGTAACTGTACGCGCTCAGCCGCTGGTGCGGTTGCTGCACGTAACAGCAAGAAGTCGAACGCGGCACGACAGCGCGGGTGGCCTAGAATACTTTGCAGGCGTTTACCTTTGGCGCGTTCCATACGTTGCTGCAACTGCCAAATTTCCCGCGCTGGAATGGTAAAGCGCTTCGGAATAGCAATGCGCTGTACTTGCCGGCCAATCACATCTGCTGCAGCTAAGTTCATTGCATCAATAGGACTAAAGCCACCTTCTTGTTGCAACTGCTCCATACGCGCCTGCAAAGGCCACCATAACAGTGCAGCAAACAGGTAGGCTGGGGTAATGCGCTGATCATTGCGGATGCGGGTATCGGTATCGGCAAAGGTCTTATGAATCATTTGATAGGGCGGTTGTTCCGGCGCATTTAAATAGCTTTTTAGCATCGGAAACAATTGCTGGAACAACTGATAGTCACTGAGCATTTCAAAGTTGGCGACACCTTTACCGGCGGCAAACAGTTTCAGTACCTCATCAAACAGCCGTGCCGGTGGAATGTTTTGCAACAACGGCGCACATTCTTTTAATGGCTTGCTGACGCTATCATCAAGGCGCATGTTGAGCTTGGTGGCAAAGCGCACAGCACGAAGCATACGCACTGGATCTTCGCGATAGCGCTCCACAGGGTCACCGATCATGCGCAACACACCGGCTTCGATATCGCGTACGCCATTGGCGAAATCAACAATCGAAAAGTCAGCAATATTGTAATACAGCGCATTGACGGTAAAGTCGCGCCGTTGGGCATCTTCGTCAATGCTGCCGTAGACATTGTCGCGAACCAGCATACCGTGATCGTTACGCTTCGACTTTTTGTCATCGTGATGTTCATCGTCTTCATCGGTATGATGACCGCGGAAGGTGGCTACTTCAATCACCTCGCGACCAAAGACAATATGCGCTAAGCGAAAGCGTCGACCGACCAAGCGACAGTTACGGAACAGATTACGTACCTGCTCCGGCTTGGCATTGGTGGCTACGTCAAAGTCTTTGGGGGTAATACCGAGCAGCATATCACGTACGCAGCCACCCACTAGATACGCGTCAAAGCCTTCGTTGTGCAGGCGATACAACACTTTCAATGCGTGCTCAGGAATTTGTTTGCGCGAGATACTGTGGCGATCACGCGGGATCACCACGGGCGTGGCTAATATGTTGCGTGGTAGCGAGGTGGTGGTGGGCGCCGTGCGCGACATCATGCGTTTCGCTAACGCCTTCATGTGCTTGATAATAGTCAGTGCTCCAAAAGCTCAAAAAAACAGCCGCTATTGTACTCGTATGTGCGCCTTCATGGAAGCCAACGGCGTTGCCATTGCCGTACCGCTTGCTGCAGGATATCGTCACGGCTATGAGCGCCCTGCAGCGGCAATTGTAGATACTGGCAGGCATGTTTTAATTGCTCCACCACCCGCCGCGCGCTAAGCGGTTCAGCATGATTCTGTTTACTTAATTTGCGCCCATTACTATCAGTGACTAGCGGCACATGGGCAAAGCGCGGTTGTCGCTCGCTCAGCTGCCGCCACAACAACAGTTGCCAGGGTGTGGCATCAATCAGGTCGGCGCCGCGCACAATATCGGTTATCTGCTGGTCGATGTCATCGACTACCACGGCCAGTTGGTAGGTAAACCAACCGTCGCGACGAAATAGCACAAAATCCTCTCTAGCAGCTTCCGCGTTCACTGTGGTGTGGCCTAACAACCGGTCGGTAAAACTAGCAATGGCACCGTCATTACCAAAGCGGATGGCATTCGTTGCAGGTGCAAGCTGGCGGTTGCGGCAGTGGCCGTCATAATGCTGACCACGTGCTTTAATTTGCTGGCGGGTGCAATCACAGGCGTAGGTCAGCCCAGCCTGTTGCAGTTCGTTTAAAACCTGCTGATAACGCGGCTTGCGGTGGCTTTGCCACAGTACCTCAGGGTGCCAATACAGACCATGATCATGCAGTTGCTCAAGGATAATTTCAGCAGCGCCGGGCACACTGCGCGGTTCATCAATATCCTCAATACGCACTAGCCAGTCGCCCTGATGAACACGGGCATCCAAATAACTAGCAAGTGCGGCTACTAACGAGCCCAGATGGAGAGGCCCCGACGGCGTCGGGGCAAAACGACCACGATACGGCAATGCAGCGACCATGTTAGGCGCCAGTCATTTGCTTCTCTTTGATTTCGGCAAGGGTTTTGCAATCCACACAAAGATCGGCAGTTGGACGTGCTTCTAAGCGACGAATGCCGATTTCGATACCACAGGAATCACAGAAACCAAAATCATCGGCTTCAATTTTCACTAAGGTTTTTTCAATTTTCTTGATCAGTTTTCGTTCACGGTCACGCGTACGCAGTTCTAGGCTGAACTCTTCTTCTTGCGCAGCACGATCAACCGGATCAGGAAAATTCGCCGCTTCGTCTTTCATGTGGTGAACGGTGCGGTCTACTTCTTCGCGTAATTGAGCACGCCAAGTTTCCAGAATTTTCCGGAAATGATCACGTTGGGCAGCGTACATGTACTCTTCGCCAGCTTTTGGCTGGTATGGCTCCAAGCCCGCTTGTGCCAGAATACCATGGGTCTTCTTCACGGTTCCTTGCGGCATTTTGGATCTCCTCTATGAGACATTCGGTGAATACGTTTAACACGTATTGCATTAAGGTTAAAAAGTACGCTTATTAAAAAGGTCGGTACATATACCAGAATCCAATTAGGGTGGCAATTTTATTTCGCCAAATGCACCGGTAAAACTGTAAGTGCTTGTATCTCGGTGGCACTGATTGCACATTTTAACGCGTAGAATTCTACGCCAGCCGCCGCTGCTTGGTTCACCCAGCTCGCATAGTTCCGATCAATATGCGCCGCCGCGGCCACTTGCTGAATGGCGCTGTGCAGAACCACGTAAAGCACGACCGCTCGATGCCCTTGGTTACGCATCTCAATCAAGCTGCGCAGATGATCACTGGCGCGCTTACTGACGGTATCGGGAAACCAACCTTGCTGTGGCTGCTCGGCATCCGCTAAGGTGACGCTTTTCACCTCAACAAATACTTGGCGTTGCTGATTGTCGATACCAGTCCAGTCAATACGGCGCTTATCCGAGCCATAATTGACCTCCGCCTGCAGCTGTTGCAGTTGGCCTAGGGCCGGAATGATCCCTGCTGTCAGCGCCTCACCGGCAACAGTGTTAGCTCGTTGGGTATTGACGCAAATCATGGCGCCGCTGAAGGTCTCGGCTAACTCCCAGGTATACGTATATTTACGTTTTGGGTTATCACTGTGACTGAGCCAAACGCGCATACCGGGTTCAGCGCAACCGGTCATAGCACCGGTGTTGGGGCAATGTGCGGTGAGCTGTTGGGGCGGCGTAATTAGTTCTACATCAGCCAAGAAACGTTTATAGCGTTGGTGTAAAATAGCTGCGGTCAGGGGCTTGCTAAAACGCATTGTAAGCCTCATTGAAGTTGCATACGATGAATCATTGATAACCCGCAAACATACTGGGAGCTGTGCATTATGTCTACCGCATTATCTGTATTTTTGAGTACTGAAAAGCGCACTGATAGCGCTTGGAAGGCTTCGGCTGCTGCCGTATTTACCGAGCAAGGTGCCAGCATTACCCTAGCTGCGAACGAAGCCGATAGCTTGCGTAAGATTCAAAAGGCCGGCCGTCAGCTAGATAACGCTGGGGTGAAGCAGGTCAAACTGAGTGGCGATGGTTGGAGCCGCGAACGGCAGTGGGCGTTTAGCAAAGGCTTTACCGATACTCGTAGTCGTAATCAAATTAGCTGGGCGAGCGATGCAAGTGAGTTGAATCAATTACGTGATACCGCAGCTTGGGTGCGTGAGCTGGTTAACTTAGGCCCAGCAGATATTTATCCTGAGTCGCTGGCGGAGCGGGTGATCAGCAAACTTACCAGTCTCGCGCCACAATATGTCACCAGTACGGTGATCAAAGGCGATGATTTGCTCAAGCATGGTTGGGTGGGTATTCATGCGGTTGGCCGCGCCTCCAAGCGCCCGCCGCTGATGCTGATTGTCGATTACAACCCCACCGGTAATGCCAATGCGCCGGTTACCGCCGCACTGGTAGGTAAAGGTATTACCTTTGATAGCGGTGGCTACAGCATTAAAGCCAACGAAGGCATGTACTATATGAAGTGTGACATGGGCGGTGCGGCTACGGTAGCTGGTGCGTTAGCGCATGCTATTACTCAGGGCTTGAACAAGCGCGTGCAGTTGGTTCTATGTTGCGCGGAAAACCTAATCGACGGCCATGCCTTTAAGCTTGGCGATGTGCTGACCTATAAGAACGGCACCACGGTTGAAATCGTTAACACCGATGCCGAGGGTCGCTTAGTCCTGGCCGATGGCCTGTTATATGCTGGTGAGGTAGGTGCTGAGCTGGTGATTGATGCGGCTACCTTAACCGGTGCCGCGCAAACCGCTGTGGGTACTGAATACAATGCACTGTTTAGCGTTAACGACGAGCTGGCTGCCCAAGCCTTGCAATTGGCTAGCACCCAGCATGAGCCACTGTGGCGTTTACCACTGCAAAATTGGCATCGCGATAACTGCCCATCCGCTTTTGCTGATACTGCCAATAGCCGTCCGGTAAAAGGCGGTGGTGCCGGTGGCGCTAGTAATGCTGCTGGCTTTTTGTTGCGCTTTGCCCCTAACCAAGGGGAACAGTGGCTGCACTTTGATATTGCTGGCGCATACCACGCCAATGCCAATAGTTTGTGGCCAACCGGTGCTACGGCATTAGGCTTCCGTACTATTGCCGCGCACTTGCTGAGCCGTTAACAGCTGTTATGCGCGTTGCCATGAGCGCCGAGCCATTACCCATTGTTGCGCTCATTCCTGCGGTGTTACAGCAATTGCCGGGGTCACGGATGGTGCTTGAAGCGCCGCCTGGCGCCGGCAAGTCTACGGCGCTACCGTTAGCGTTATTAAGCGCCGAGGCGTGGCAAGGTCAACGTATATTATTACTGCAACCACGCCGTATCGCGGCGTTATCTATAGCGCGCTTCTTAGCCAGTCAGTTAGGTGAACAGGTCGGCCAACAAGTTGGTTACCATGTGCGCGGTGACCAACAACAAAGTGCCGAAACCCGTTTGCTGGTGCTCACCGAAGGGATGTTCACCCAATACCTGCAACGTGATCCTGAACTGCAGGGTGTGGGCTTGGTGATCTTCGATGAATTCCATGAACGTAATTTGGCCTCTGACTTGGGTCTAGCGATGCTGTTGGAAAGCCTGCAATTGCGACCTGACCTAGCTTTACTGATCATGTCGGCAACGCTACCTGCCCGCGCTATTGCCGATTGGCTGAATGCGGCAGTAAGTGATGACGGGCCTGAAACACAGGTGCTAAGCACTGCTGGTCGTAGTTATCCGGTCACTATTCATTACCGACCACCAACTCCCCATAGTCCATGGTTAAGCCAAGTGCCAAGCGCTATTCATGAGGCACTGCAGCTGACGCAAGCCGGGGTGTTGGTGTTTTTGCCTGGGCAAGCTGAGATTGAACAGGTAGCGGCGCAGTTGGGTGATATCCCAGGTGTCACCCTGTTGCTGTTATATAGCCAATTACCGTTAGCGCAGCAGCAGTTGGTGCTGCAAGCGCCAGAGCAGGGTGAGCGGCGAGTTATTCTAGCCACCAATATCGCTGAAACCAGTTTGACCATTGCCGCTATCGATGTGGTGGTGGACTGCGGCCGTGAACGGTTGGCGCAGTTTTATCCCCAGCATGGCATCAGTCGGCTGCTGACCCGTCGTATTAGCAAGGCTTCGGCGACACAGCGGGCCGGCCGCGCAGGGCGGGTACAAGCTGGGCATTGTATCCGCCTGTGGGGCAGTGCCGAACACGCTGGGCTGCGCGATTATCAGGCCGCCGAAATAGAGACCGCTGATCTGAGCGACTTTTTATTAGAGTGCAAGCGCTGGGGCAGTGAGCCACAGGCGTTGCACTTTTATAGCCCCGCCAATCAGGCGCATCTAGCCGCAGCCCAACAATTATTGCAGGGGCTGGCTATTTGCCATGAGCACGGTGGCTTAACCCAATTAGGCCAGCAACTGGCTGAGTTTGCTGGCGATGTGCGACTTGCGCGTATTGCCGTATGGGCCAAACAACAACCAGCTCCGGTGCGTGCTGGCATGGCCTTGTTGCTGGCGCAATTAGAGCAAACCACCGTCAACGCCAGTAGTTTTCCGTTACCTCCACAACGCTTACCAGCGGCGGTAAAACAGCGCTGGCAACATTGGTTGCGGGTATTACGGGCGCAGCCCAGCGACCTCAACCTTGAGCAATTACCCTTGGCTGATTTGTTATGGGGGTTTGCCGATCGCCTCGCGCAACGGCGCGGTAGTGGTGACCGCTATTTACTTAGTTATGGCGGCGGTGCGCGCTTCCATGATCTGGATACCCAGGGCCGCAGTGACTGGTTGCTGGCGCTCGGTTTAAGTTTGTCGGAACAACAGGCGGATGCATTGATTCGGCTGGCTATCCCGCTGAGCGAGGCCGACCTTGATCATCCAGCGTTGCAGCGGGTGCAGGAGCAGCAGGTTGAATTGCTCGGGCCGCAACAGCGTTTGCAGTTGGTTGAACGCGAGCGTATTGGTGCCATTGTGCTCTGGCAACGACCCAGTACCCAGCCGATCTCAGCCGAGTTACGGGTGCAAGCCTGGTTGGATTTAACCCGTCAACATGGGCTGGCGCTGTGGCAATGGTCGGCTACCACGCAGCAATGGCTGGCGCGAGTGCGGTTAGTGAGTGCGCTGCAGCCTGAGCATTGGCCAGATTTTAGTGAGGCGGTGTTACTACAGCAACTAGAGCAGTGGGCTGCGCCCTATTGGCAGACTATTACCAGCGCCCAGCAATTGCGCCAATGGTCACCGCTGCAAGCGTTACAAGCACGGCTCAGTTACGCCCAGCAACAGCAGTTGGAGCGCGAATGCCCGAGTCACTGGCAAGCACCCAGTGGGCGTACTCATAGTATCGATTACAGCCAAGCACAACCGCTGGTAGCAGTGAAGTTGCAAGAAGTGTTTGGTGAGCCGGTATCGCCCACTATTTGCTTTGGTCAGCTGACCCTTACCATAGATTTACTCTCGCCAGCTGGCAGATTGTTGCAACGCACCGCTGATTTAGCTAGTTTCTGGAGTAATGCGTACCAACAGGTCAAAAAGGAAATGCGTGGCCGTTACCCCAAACACCCGTGGCCCGATGATCCGCTGCAGGCCCGTGCCAGTCATTTAACCAAGAGACACCTTGAATGAGTAAAAAAAACACGCCACCTAAGCCGTCACGTTGGCGTTATGTGTTGATTACCGGTAGTAAAGTCAGCCTAGTGCTGTTAGTGCTACTCAGTGGTTATTTGATTTATCTTGATAGTACCTTAACCGAACGTTTTCGCAGCAGTCGTTATGAGGCTCCAGCCTTAGTCTATGGCCGTGCCTTGGTACTCACGCCAGGTGCTGCGCTTACCATGGCAGCGGTTGAGCGTGAACTGACCTTGTTGCAGTATCAGCGCGTGGCGCAGGTGGTTGATAGCGGTCAGTATAGTGTCAGCGGGGCAACCATCACGCTGTATCGGCGGCCTTTTGATTTTGTCGATGGGCCGGTGATGGCGCAGCACCTGCGCTTAGAGTTCCAAGGGCCATGGCTGCAACGCTTAATCAGTTTGCCCGATCAACGACCATTAACAGCGCTGCGATTAGAGCCGCCGTATCTGGGGCGTTTAGCCGGTGGCAATCAAGAAAACCGCTTATTGGTGGGGCTGGAGTTAGTCCCAGACCTGCTGGTAGAAACCTTATTACTGGTGGAAGATCGTGATTTCTACCACCATGGCGGCATCTCACTGACCTCCATTGGCCGCGCTGCGTTGGCCAACTTAGCCGCCATGCGCACGGTACAAGGCGGTAGCACGCTGACCCAGCAATTGGTAAAAAACCTCTATTTAAGCCGCGAAAAAACTCTCTGGCGCAAAGCCAATGAAGCACTGATGGCGGTGATACTGGATTATCGTTTCAGTAAAAATGAAATTTTAGAAACCTATTTTAACGAGGTGTATTTTGGCCAAGATGGCGGCTCGGATATTCATGGCGTTGGCTTGGCCAGCCAATTCTATTTTGCCAAGCAGGTACAGCAGCTTGAAGCGGCCGAGATTGCGCTGTTAGTGGCTATCATTAAAGGTCCGTCTTACTACAATCCGCGCCGCTACCCAGAGCGTGCCCAGCAGCGCCGTGACTGGGTGCTACAATTGATGGTCGCCGAGAACTTACTGAGTCAGCGCGATTATGAACAGGCGCTGGCGCAACCTTTGGTGGCGCAGCAACGTAGCCGACTGACGCAACAACCAGCAGCGCATTATTTAGAGCTGGTGCAGCAAGAATTGAACGCCCTGACGCTGCCGGCTAATTGGAGTCAGCAGGGCTTGCGGGTATTTACCTATTTGGACCCATGGGCGCAACAGCTGGCGCAGCAGGCACTAGCCAGTCAACTGCCACTGGTGAGCAAAGATACGCAGCTGCAAGGCGCGGTGGTGATTGCCGATCACCAGCAAGCGGGCATTCGCGCCGTGGTAGGCGATCGTGATGGCCAGCGGGTTGGGTTTAATCGTGCACGTGACGCGCTACGGCCCATCGGCTCATTGCTAAAACCGGTGATTTACGCCGCCGCGCTAGAACCCAGCGGTGGCTATGATTTAGCCTCGTTTTTGGATGATTCGCCGGTCAGCATTAGCACCCCAAATCAACCCGATTGGCAGCCGCAGAACTATGATAGCGAGTATCGTGGCATGTTGATGCTGTACGATGCGTTGGTGCAATCACGCAATATTCCGGCGGTGCGCTTGGGTTTAGATATCGGCCTACCGACCTTGGTAGAAAAACTGCAGCAAGCCGGGGTGAATTCGCCCATTGCAGCAGTACCGGCGTTAACTTTGGGGGCGGTGGAGGTATCACCACTGATGATGACTGAAGTCTACGCCATGCTGGCACAACTTGGACAGCATCGGCCCTTGGCCACAGTTGCCGCGGTTACCAACCACCAAGGGCTACCCTTGTACCAACGCCAACTAACGGCGCCGACTCAAGTCTTTAGTAACGAGGCCAGTTATTTGGTGAACCATGGTTTACAGGGCGTCATCACTAGGGGCACTGGGCGCAAATTAGGTGAGCGCTTTGCCGGGCAACAATTGGCTGGCAAAAGCGGTACCACCAACGATTATCGAGATAGTTGGTTTATTGGTTATGATGGCCAGCATGTGGTGACCGTATGGCTGGGGCGCGATGACAACCAGCCGATTGGCTTGACCGGCAGTAGCGGCGCGTTGCCGGTAGTCAGTGAGGTGTTTACTGGGCTGTCGGTGCGACCGTTTGAGCAGCTGTTACCGAGCGGCTTGACCATGGCCGCATTTCATCGGCAAACCGGTGCTCGGGTGCCACTCAACTGCGACCAAGCGCTGCGCTTTCCGGCGCGACCACAGCGGCTGCCCGAAAACCTTGGTTGTGATGGTCAAATTGAAGACAAATCATGGTGGCAGCGCTGGTTTTAGCCAGCGCTGCACTAGCACTTAGAGCAACAACGCTTACTTTAATAGCGCGAAGGCCTTCTCGGCCGCCGCAAGCGTCGCTTCAATATCGGCATCGCTGTGGGCGAACGACATAAACCCTGCTTCAAAGGCCGATGGCGCTAAATACACCCCTTGTTGCAACATGGCGTGAAAGAAGGTCTTAAAGTGCGCGACATTGCATTCGGTGGCTTGTTTGAAGCTGGTGACCTGTTTAGCATCAGTGAAGAACAACCCAAACATGGAGCCAGCACGATTGGTGGTGAACGGCACCCCAGCTTTATCGGCAAGCGCTTGCAGGCCATCAACCAGCTTATCTACGCGCGCGTACAAGCCCGGATAAAGTTCCGGATTGTCCAACTGTGCTAAAGCGGCTAAACCGGCAGCCATGGCCACTGGGTTACCCGACAAGGTACCAGCTTGATAGACCGGGCCAATGGGGGCGATAAAGTCCATGATGGCGCGTTTACCGCCAAAAGCACCGACAGGCATACCACCGCCAATCACTTTACCTAAACAGGTCAAGTCTGGGGTGACGCCATAGAATTCTTGAGCACCGCCGCGAGCCACGCGGAAACCGGTCATCACTTCGTCAAAAATGAGCACGCTACCATAGTGGTCACAAATAGCACGCAGGCCTTCTAGAAAGCCCGGCGCTGGCGGAATACAGTTCATATTGCCAGCCACCGGCTCAACAATAATCGTGGCAATTTGGTCGCCAAGCTCAGCGAAAATCTGCTCGACTGAGGCTAAATCGTTGTAGGTTACGGTGAGTGTGTGCTTGGCAAAGTCGGCCGGTATGCCCGGTGAATTCGGCACGCCCATGGTCAGTGCGCCAGAACCGGCTTTCACCAATAAGGCGTCAGCATGACCGTGGTAGCAGCCTTCAAACTTCAAAATTTTGTCACGCCCGGTATAACCGCGCGCCAAGCGAATGGCACTCATGGTTGCTTCAGTACCAGAATTCACCATGCGCACCTTTTCGATAGACGGCACAATGTTCTTAATACGCTCGGCCATGGTGATCTCGATGGCTGTTGGAGTGCCAAAACTTAAGCCGCGCTCGACCGCTTTAATGGTGGCTTCACGAATAGCTGGGTGATTATGGCCTAAAATCATCGGCCCCCATGAGCCAATGTAATCGATGTAACGAATGCCATCGGCATCGAACATGTAGGCACCGTCGGCGCGCTCCATAAAAATTGGCGAACCGCCCACACCATTGAAGGCACGAACTGGTGAGTTTACGCCACCAGGAATACTGTGTTGGGCTTGGGCAAATAACTGTTCTGAGCGAGACATCGCGTTCCTCTTTTTTCGGTTGACCTATTACAGGTTAGGCTTGTCGCTGAACCAATTGACGGTACGATCGTACTGTTCGACCTGCTCGGCAACCCCAAGGGTCAGCGCAAACAAAGCCATGCGGATCAATACACCGTTATCAGCTTGTCGGAATATGGCTAGATTCGGGTTTTGGTTCAGATCATTGTCTAATTCATTGGCTTCAGCGCGCGAATCACGCGGTAACGGGTGCATGATCACCGTATTCGGCTTGAAGTGTTTGGTATAAATGTCGCTATTGAGGCGGAAGCGGCCACGGTACTGATTGGCTTCTTCGACACTTTCAAAACGTTCTTGTTGAATACGCGTTTGGTACAAAATGTGGGCATCCGAACTCTCACTGACTTGGTCGGTGATGGTGACCTGGTGACCAGCTTGCTCAAGCACCGCCAACACCGATTCTGGCATAGCTAATTCGCGCGGCGAAATAAGGGTAAAACGTACATTCGGGTAGAGCGCTAACAGTCGCGATAGTGAGTGTACGGTGCGGCCAAACTTTAGGTCGCCCATCATGCAAATATGCAGACCATTGAGGCCGGTGCCGTGATAGGCCAATTCTTTTTTGATGGTGTACAGGTCGAGCAAAGCTTGGGTGGGGTGCTCGTTGGCACCATCACCGCCATTGATCACCGGTACTCGGCTACCTTGGGCAAATTCCGCCACCGACCCTGATTTAGGGTGGCGCATGGCGATGATGTCACTGTAGCTGCTTAATACCCGTGCGGTATCGTACAATGATTCACCTTTGCTGAGCGCTGAGCTCTCCATACCGGTGGTTTCACGTACTTCACCGCCGAGTAAATTAAAGGCCGTGCCAAAGCTCACTCGAGTACGAGTTGAGGGCTCAAAAAATAGGTTGCCGAGAATCGCACCATCAAGCACTGTGGTGCGCTTTTGTCGCCGCGCATAGGGCTGCATGCGGTCGGCAATTTGGAAAATATAGTCGATACTATCGCGATCAAATTGCTCTACAGAGAGGATATTTGCACCGGTGAAATTCATCGTGGACTGGCCCTGCAGTGAGTGAAACACTGGACCGGTACTTTAGCAGAAATAGCCACCAAAAAGAATGCTTGGTGGCTATTTGCTGGTTAAAACGGTTTCAAAATAGCAAGGATGATAATAGCGAACAGCGCTAGCACCGGAACCTCGTTAAAGATGCGGTAAAATTTATGGCTGCGGCGGTTACGATCATGGTGAAAATCAGCCAACAATTTAAAGCAATAACCGTGGTAGGCGTAGAGCAGCGCCACCAGTACCAACTTGACATGCATCCAGCCACTGGCCTGCCACCACGCGGCGCCATAGCTGTAAATCAGTAAGCCGCCGAATATCAGCGTCAGCAGCGCGAATGGCGTGACAAAAAACAGTAAGCGGCGTTCCATAACTTTTAATTGCGCGCTGACTTCGGCCGATTCCGTCTGCGCATGGTAGACAAACAAGCGCGGAAGGTAAAAAATACCAGCAAACCAAGCGACCATAAAAATTAGGTGCAGGGCTTTATACCATAAGATTTCCATTGCAGATTCCTGTAGCATGAAGGCGTCATCATCATAAGAACTCAGAGCATGAATGAGAAGCGAAAATTACCCGATTTAGTCCGTTTACATCGCAGTGTGCAGTGGTTGCTGCTACTGGTGCTGTTAGTGATCGGCGGTTTGGTCGGTTATTTAGGTGGTAATTGGCAGGTATTGGTACTGCAAGACAAGGTCACGCAACTGCAACAGCAGATCAGCGAGCTCTATGAGCGTTCCGAGCAATTTGATTATCAGCAGCACATTGCCCAAGTTGAGCTCGGCATTGAGCGCGCCGCAGCAACCAGCCTGCAACAAGAATTACTCGCCGCTCAGGATGAAAACTTTGCCTTAAGGCGAGAGTTGATCTTTTATCAGAAAATCATGTCACCCGAGAATGAAGCCAGTGGTGTGGTGATTGATTCACTCGAATTGCAGCCGAGTCGGCAAGCCAACACCTACCATTTTCGCCTCGCCTTGGTGCAAACTGAACGGCAGCGTAATTTGATTTCTGGTACCGTGAGCATGCGTCTGCGCGGCCGCCAAGATGGCAACCCCAGTGAGTTAGACTTACAAAGTCTAGCGGCCATAGAAACTAAAGATCGGCAATTTAGTATGCGTTATTTCACCGTGCAGGCCGGCACCTTTATCGTACCCGATGAATTTGTCGCTGAGCGCATTGACGTAGAAGTCAATGTCAAAGGAGCAGGCAATCAGCCACTGGCACGGAGTTTTTTCTGGGAACAATTGTTAACAGTCCCGGCAACCGAGGCTGAGAACAATACTTGACCCTTTTACTCAGGTAAGCGAAAATAGAGCCCTGTTGTTTAGAGGTAACCATCCATCATGACTGTAGCAGCGCAAGCTATGCCCATTCAGTTTACTGAAGCGGCCGCCAACAAAGTAAAAACACTGATTTCTGAAGAAGAAAATCCAGAGCTAAAATTACGCGTGTACGTCACCGGTGGTGGCTGTTCGGGTTTTCAGTACGGTTTTACCTTTGATGAAAAAGTGAACGCAGGCGACACTCAAATCGAGCGCAACGGCGTATTACTGGTGGTTGATCCCATGAGTTTGCAGTACTTGGTAGGCGGCACGGTGAACTATGAAGAAGGCTTGCAAGGCGCACGCTTTTTTGTCGAAAACCCTAACGCCACCTCAACCTGCGGTTGCGGTTCCAGCTTTACCATTTAACATTGCGGATGAGATAGGCCTCGCTTTCGGTTAGAATGCTCCTACATTCGACCAGCGAGGTTTTTTTATGAGTTCTTATGCCCAGCATCTCAGCACGGTTTCTGCACGCTTCGATGAAGCTCTTGCAGCAACTGGCTATGACGCGGTAATCATTTACGCCGGCCAACCACGTTACGCTTTCCAAGACGATAACCCATACCCTTATCGGGTCAATCCACTGTTTAAATACTGGCTACCACTGACCCATAGCCCGCATAGTGCGCTGTACTATAAGCCAGGCCATAAGCCGGTGGTTTTTTTATACCAACCCCGCGATTTTTGGCATGCGCAAGTCGCCGTTGAGGCGGGTGAATGGCAACAGCATGTTGAGCTCGTGGTAATTGATGACCCAGCGAAAATTACTAGTCATTTGGGCGACAAGCTCAAGCAGGCGGTGCTATTGGGTGAAGATTTCGCTGAGCCAGCGAGCAGTTGGCCAGTCTCCCAGCGCAATCCGCAAGCATTACTGGATTATTTGCATTATCAACGGGCGGTAAAAACTGCCTGGGAAATTGACAATCTGCGTATCGCCAATGAACGCGCGACTCGTGCGCATGTAGCCGCGCGCGATGCGTTTTTTGCTGGTGCCAGTGAACTGGGTATTCAGCAAGCCTATTTAGCCGCCATCGATGCACGCGAAATTGATATGCCTTACAACAATATCGTAGCGTTGAACGAGCATGGCGCGATTTTGCATTACGATATTTATCAACACCAAGCGCCACAGCCAGTGCGCTCGTTTTTGATTGATGCTGGCGCCTATTACCATGGCTATTGTGCCGATATTACCCGTACCTATACCACCCAGACCACGGGCTTTTTTGCTGAGTTAATTGCAGCTATGGATGCCAAGCAACGCGGCCTAATCGACAGTATTCAGGTCGGCCACAGCTATGCCGACTTGCATGTTGCGCAGCATCACAATACCGCGCAACTATTACATGATTTCGGGCTGATGAATGGTTCGGTGGAGAGCATTCTGGCACAAGGCTATACCCGTGCATTCTTCCCACATGGTCTAGGCCACTTGATTGGTTTACAAGTGCATGATGTCGCTGGGCATATGAAAAACCCGCAAGGCGAGCTGCATGAGCGTGACCCAAATCATCCATTCTTGCGCTTAACCCGCACCATGGAAGACGGTCAGGTGTTCACCATTGAACCGGGTCTGTATGTGATTGAGCAACTGCTGGAACCTTACGCCGGCAATGCTGACTTTAATTGGCAACGCATTGATGAATTGCGCCCATATGGCGGCGTGCGTATTGAAGATAGCGTGGTGGCCAGCGCCACCGGTAAGCACGAAAACCTCACTCGTGATGCCTTTGCCAAACTTGGCGTTCGCTAATCCGGTAAAAACAGCCCGCCTAACACCGCGCGCCTGCTGGCGCCGGTTACCGCGGGCAAATTGGCCGGTATTCGTTGGATAAAGCAGTACGCCAACCAGGCAAAGGCCATGGCTTCAACATGCTGCGGTTGCACCCCAAGGGTGGCCGTGGAATGTAGTTGTTGCTGTGGTAAATGGCGCTGTAACGCGGCCATTAACATACTGTTGTAAACCCCACCGCCACACACAAAAACCTGCTCATAGGGCTGTTCAGAGGCATCAGTAAGGCCATTGATAGCCATTGCCACACTAACTGCAGTCAATTCAACTAAGGTCGCTTGCACATCAGCAGCGGCCTCGTTGCCATCAAGTTGTTGCTGCAACCAGGCTAAATTAAAGTCATCACGGCCAGTACTTTTCGGCGCCGGGCGTTGGAAAAACTCTGCTTGCAACAACCGCTGCAATAATGCGCTATCAAGCTTACCGCCGGCAGCGAATGCACCATCGCGATCAAACCCTTCAGTAGCCTCTGGGTGACAGTAAGCAAACCATTGGTCGAGAAGCGTATTCGCTGGGCCGGTATCAAAACCGATCACTTCCTCAGGTGCACCCGGTAACACCGTGATATTCGCAATGCCACCCAGGTTCAGAATGATACGACGCTGCTGATTATTGGCGAAGATAGCTTGGTGGAATGCAGGTACTAGCGGCGCACCCTGGCCACCGAGCGCGATATCCTTGCGGCGAAAATCGGCCACCACGGCAATACCGGTGAGGCAGGCAAGGGTATTTGGGTCGCCCAACTGCAGCGTGTAACTCGGGCTAGCGTAAGGCTGATGACGGATAGTTTGGCCATGACTGCCAATAGCGACAATCTGCCCGGCAGTCAGCTGTTGTTGCTGCAATAAGCGGTTTACCACGTCAGCGCAATACTGGGCAAATTCGCGGTCGGCTTGCGCGTACAGATGCAATTCGTTACCGCTGCTCTGGCACAGTTGATGCAGGCGTTGGGCTAACGGCTCAGGGAGAGGCTCACTATAGTGGACGATAAACAGCGGTTGCTGATCACTGAAATCAACCAATACTGCGTCGAGGCCGTCCATGCTGGTACCAGACATCAGGCCGACGTAGTACTGCGTCATTACAACATAGCCAAATAAATGCGCTTATTAGTGTTGAGCGCCGCCAAACGTTGCTCGGCGATACCGCGAAAGCGCGGTAGTTCAGCGCCGGCCAGTGACTCTGCTTGCGGTAGTTCAACAGTGCGCGGATTACGATGTACGCCGTCAACCAGAAATTCGTAGTGCAAGTGAGCACCGGTGACGCGGCCAGTGGCGCCAACTCGTCCAATTAATTCACCCTGCTTAACCCGTTGGCCGTTTTTCACCAAGCGTTTGCTCAAATGCAAATACTTGGTGACGTAGCGTTCACCGTGTTGAATAAATACGTAATGACCATTGAGATTATTGTAGGCACTAGCAATCACTTTTCCGTCGCCAGCTGACATCACCGGGGTGCCAGTTTTGGCGCCATAGTCGATGCCATTATGGGGCCGCACTTGACCAGTAACCGGGTGTAAACGGCGCGGATTAAAGTTCGAGGTGATATGGGTAAAGTTTACCGGTGAGCGAAGGAATGACTTACGCATGGCACGCCCTTCGGCAGTATAGTACTGACCGTTATCGTGCAAGATTGCCTGAAATACTTGGCCACGATTGACGAACTCAGCCGCTAGCACTTTACCAAACCCAATAAACTCGCCATCAACGTAATTGCGTTCGAACAACAAACTGAATTCATCGCCTTCACGAATATCCAAGGCAAAGTCGATATCCCAACCGAACATGTCGGCAACGCTCATGATTTGCTGCGACGTTAAGCCAGCCTCAAGCCCAGCGTTCCAAAAGCTACTGGTGATTTTGGCGAAAGCAAAACTGGGGCGGCTTTCAATGGTTTTGGTCTCAATTTCACTCAGATATCGCTCGCCTTGTTTACTCACTACAAGTGTTTCAGTGGCACTAAGTTGATAGGTTAACTGGGCTAAATCACCGTTATCATCGCGGGCAAAACGTAAGGTTTCACCCGGGTGAATGCGGCGTAGCATTTTTTCGGCTTGGGTATCGCGAGTGAGTAAATAAAGCTGCTGTGGTGTGAACCCCATTTTGTCAAAAATTCGCGCTAAGCTATCACCGCTGCGCACCGTATGGCTGGTCCAGTTGCTTTGTTGCTGCAGCGCTGGTGCACTGACGCTATCAGTCACAGCGACCTCGAGTGGGGCGGTGGTCTCAGCTTGATCGAGCTGCAGACTTAGGTCGTAGCGTTTACCGATTTCCAGTTCAGTTTGTTGGCTATCGAGATTGGCAGTCTGCTTGGAAGCGGTAGCCGGTTCAGATGGCAGTAGTAATAGCACCACTAACAGCGCACTGATACCGCTCAGCATGAGCCGATGACGCCGCGGGAGAGCAGCGAAAGTCGCAGTGATCCACTGTGAAATTGACATCATAACGTTCCGATTTAGCGCACAATTTTTATAGTATTGTTGGCAGAATAATACGAAGCCAGCAATTTTTCCAGTTGCTTTACCCATTTTTGCGCTTAAAACCGCGCTGTAATTAGCATACAATGCGGGCTTGAGCGAGATAAGCAGGGTCACTAGAGGATGTCGTTATGGCGCTATCAGCTGCCGCAGCATTTGCTGAAATAGCACGTGGAACCGAAGAAATATTACTTGAAGATGAGTTAAAGGAAAAATTAGCCAGTGGTAAGCCGTTGGTCATCAAAGCTGGCTTTGACCCGACTGCGCCTGATCTGCATTTTGGCCATACCGTATTGATTAACAAGCTGCGTGCGTTCCAAGAACTCGGTCATGAAGTGGTATTTTTAATTGGCGATTTCACCGGCATGATCGGTGACCCTACCGGAAAAAATGTCACCCGTAAGCCATTATCCCGTGACGATGTGCTGGCTAATGCACAAACCTATCAGCAGCAAGTGTTTAAAATCCTTGACCCAGCCAAAACCACCATCCGTTTTAATTCTGAGTGGATGAGTCAACTGGGTGCTGATGGCATGATCAAATTAGCGGCGCGACAAACCGTGGCACGTATGCTTGAGCGCGATGATTTCAAAAAGCGCTACAACGGTGGCCAAGCCATTGCTATTCATGAATTTTTATACCCACTGGTACAGGGCTGGGATTCGGTGGCATTAAAAGCGGATGTTGAGCTTGGTGGTACCGATCAGCGTTTTAACTTGCTCATGGGTCGTGAACTGCAAAAAGACGAAGGCCAGCGGCCGCAAACCGTCATTATGACGCCACTGCTAGAAGGCCTTGATGGCGTGCAAAAAATGTCGAAATCATTGGGTAATTACATCGGTATTACCGATGCCCCTAACGATATGTTTGGCAAAGTGATGTCTATTTCTGACCATCTTATGTGGCGTTATTACGAGCTCTTGAGCTTCCGCCCAATGGCCGAGATTGAGCAGTTCAAGCAGGCCGTGGCCGACGGTGCCAACCCGCGCGATTACAAGGTGCTGCTGGCTAAAGAATTGATTGCGCGCTTCCATGACGAGGATGCTGCTGCTGCCGCCGAGCAGGATTTCATTGTGCGCTTTAGCAAGAATGCCATCCCTGACGACATCGACGAGGTCACCTTGAGCAGTGGTGGTGAAAGTATCGCCATTGCTAATCTGTTGAAAGAAGCGAACCTGGTCGATTCCACCTCAGAAGCGTTGCGCATGATTAAACAACAAGCGGTTAAAATTGATGGCGACAAGGTCACCGATGCGCGGTTAATGGTGACACCGGGAACGACCGCGGTGTATCAAGTCGGTAAGCGCAAGTTTGCGCGTATTACGGTAACGGCTTAAACAGCCGCTCGCGTTTAGCGGTTCAGCGCTGGCTGTTGCCAGCGCTGACCATCGGGCCAGCGCCATAGGGTTAAAGACTCACCCCACACGCAGCCAGTATCTAAGCCAATCACATCATCACGCTGGGTAGCCCCGGCCAGTGCCGCCCAATGACCAAACACCAGGCGTTGCTCACACGGTTGCCACAACTCAAACCACGGAATTAGACCACGGCTTACTTGGCTGCTGTGAGGCGATTCTTTGCCAGCAAAGTCGAGGCGGCCATCGCTATAACAAAAGCGCATGCGGGTGAAGGCGTTGATGATAAAGCGGATGCGTTGTTCGCCAGCGAGACTGCGCTGCCATTGCGCCGGTTGATTGCCGTACATGGTGTGTAACCAATGACCTAACTGCTGATTCTGCCAAGCGGCTTGCAGGCTAGTACTGACCTCGTCTGCATAGGCGGCAGCCTCAGTGACCGTCCACCATGGATAAATACCGGCATGGGTGACCACTAATTGCTGTTGTTGTAATAGTAAAGGGCATTGGCACAACCAATCGACGATGTCCTCACGCTGCTCGCTGGGCAGCGCTAAGATGGGGTCTAACCGATCCGAAGGCTTGGCCGCTTTGACGCCGGTCAAGATACTCAGTAAATGTAAATCGTGATTACCCAACACGGTTTTAGCGGCATCACCAAGCTGCTGAAATAACTTCAATACCGCCAGTGAATCGGGGCCGCGAGCGACTAAATCACCAACCGCCCATAATTGGTCATAGCGTGGATTAAAGGCAACTTGCTCGAGTAGCGCATCTAACTCAGCGTAACAGCCTTGAATATCGCCGACCAAATAGAGCGCCATAAGCCGTTACTCAATGCAGAATATTGGGAATGGCAAGCCGGAACGACGGGATCTCAACCTGAAACAAGTCACCCTGATTATCGACCATACCGTAGTGCCCTTGCATACTGCCAAGCGGCGTTGCTAGCACGGTACCACTGGTATAGCTGTAGCTCTCGCCGGCCGCAATTAAGGGCTGTTGACCGACCACACCATCGCCGGCAACGCGCGTGATTTTGTGATTGGCATCAGTAATTTGCCAAGCACGATTGAGCAGTTGTACCGGCACGTCACCGCTGTTGTGAATGGTGATGGTATAGGCAAATACATACTGCTGTTGTTCTGGCGCCGACTGGGCCGGCAAATACTGGCTGGTAACGCTAATTTCTACCTGACGCATAGCGCTCTCTATAGTTGTTGATGGTACCAATTAGCCAACTTACAGTAATCTGCCACAGCAATGGTTTCTGGGCGCGCGTCGGGATCAATCCCCAATGCTTCAAGTTGGCTATCACTGATGATCTGCTTCAAGTTATTACGAATGGTTTTGCGCCGTTGATTAAAAGCAACCAAACAAATTTTATGCAGCGTTGCGCGGTCAGTGACCGGATACGGCGACTCACGATAAGGCTGCAGGCGTACTATGGCTGACTCTACTTTGGGTGCTGGAGTAAATGCTTCGGGTGGCACCAGTAACGCCAACTCCACTGCACAGGCTTGCTGAACAGCAACACTAATACGGCCATAATCACGACTACCTGGAGCTGCTGCTAAGCGTTCAACGACTTCTTTTTGCAGCATGAAATGCATGTCTTGCACGATGTCGAGCTGCTCCAGTAAGTGGAACACCAGCGGCGTAGAAATGTTATAGGGCAGGTTGCCAAATACGCGTAACAAGCCATTATCGGCAAATTGGCGAAAATCAGTTTTCAACGCGTCGCCCCGATGAACCTTAAGTTTACTGGCCAACAACGGATGACGTTCAAGCCGATCGGCTAAGTCACGGTCCAGTTCTACCACGGTTAAATGACCAGCACGTTCTACCACTGGCTCGGTCAATGCGGCTAGACCCGGACCAATCTCGACCAGATTTTCACCGGGCTGAGGATTAATGGCATCAACGATATCGGTGATGACAAACTGGTCGTGTAAAAAGTTTTGCCCAAAGCGCTTACGGGCGCGATGGCCTAAGTGAGTTTGACTCATGCAGATACCATATCAATTGCTGTTCGCACAGCCAGTTGTGCACTGCCACTGTGGATGGTGCCACGCCCGGCTTTATCAAGCGCGGTGCCGTGGTCGACAGAGGTGCGAATAAAGGGAAGCCCTAAGGTAATATTAATCGCTTGGCCAAAGCCTTGATACTTCAGCACTGGCAAGCCTTGATCATGGTACATTGCGATAACCACATCGGCGTGTTGCAGATAGTCGGGTTGGAACAACGTATCTGCTGGCCATGGCCCGCTGATATCAATACCCTGTCGCTGTAAACGGGCAATGGCCGGGCTAATAATATCGATTTCTTCACGGCCTAAATGACCTTGTTCACCGGCATGCGGATTCAAGCCGGTCATCACGATACGCGGGCGAGCAATACCAAATTTAGCCTGTAAATCGGTGGCAACGATCTGCGTAACTTGTTCAATTAATTCACCGGTGATGGCTTCTGCCACTTTGGCAAGCGGTAAGTGAGTGGTTACTAACGCAACCCGCAAGTCGGCACTGGCAAGCATCATCACTACCTGCTTGGTTTGACTCACCTCAGCGAAAAATTCGGTATGACCGGAGAAGTCGATACCGGCATCATTGATAATACCTTTGTGCACTGGGCCGGTAACGACAGCAGCAAATTCGCCCTGTAAACAGCCCTGCGCAGCCCGTTCAAGAGTGGCAATAACAGTGGCGGCGTTAGCGACATTGAGTTTACCGGGCTGAATGACTTCGGCATAGTCGCACGGCAACAAGGTTAGGCTGCCAGCTGCTTGGGCTTGCGCCGGCTGCTGTGGTTGATAGTCGCGTAGCGTCAGCGCTACACCGAGTTGTTCGGCACGCTGCATTAAGCATTCAGCGCTGGCTAACACGACTAATTCGACTGGCCATGCGGATTGACTCAGTTGCACTGCCAAATCAGGACCAATACCTGCTGGCTCGCCAACGGTGAAGGCAATCCGCTTTACCGTCATAGTTCAACCTGTTCAATGTAGGCTTGGTCGCGGATCTCTTGTTGCCAGTTTTCTAGCTCTTCTTGGTATTTACGGCTAAACAACATTTGATAAGCGCGATTTTGGTTGCTTGCGCGGGTAGTATCTTGAACGCGCGTGCCTAATACCTCAACAATATGCCAGCCAAACTCGGTTTTAAAGGGTTCACTCACTTCACCAATCGGGGTGGTCTTGATGGTGTCGCGAAATACCGGGGTAAATATTTCCGGATCAGACCAACCTAGGCTGCCGCCTTGTTGCGCCGAGCCTGGGTCAGCGGAATGTTCCCGCGCTAGTTCAGCAAATTCGGCTTCACCCGCCAGCAGTTGTTGGCGATAGCCGTCGAGCATTTCTTTGGCGCGTGCGTCCGATAAAATAATGGATGGGGTAATGAGAATATGGCGCGCCTCGTATTCAACGATTTCGACGCGATCAACACCACGGGTATCAAGTACTTTCAGAATATGAAAACCAACGCCGCTGCGCAGTGGGCCAACTAACGTGTCTTTTTCTTTGCCACGTACTACTTCAGCGAACAATGTCGGCATAGCGTTGATATTCATCCAGCCTAAATCACCGCCTTCAAGCGCTGACGAACCAGACGATGAGGTGATCGCTGCTTGGGCAAAATCGGCGCCATCGCGAAGACGTGATAACAAAATATCGGCGTTATCGCGCGCTTTTTGAATCTGTTCGGCAGTAGAACCCTCAGGCGTTGCCACCAAAATATGGCCGAGGCGATATTCGGTTTCTTGTTCGGCCATTTGTTCAATGACTTTGGTAAGGTTATCCACCTCTTGTGGCGAGACATAGACGCGTCGCTGCACGGCACCGCGCTGCACTTCACCGGTGATCATTTCATCACGAATATTTTCGCGATAAGCCTGCCAACTTAACCCGCTTGCTTCAATATCTTCACGCATTTCGTCGAGCGTGGCACCAGCTTCACGGGCCATGGTCACTAAGGCTTGCTGTAATTGCGCATCACTCACCTCGATACCAACACGGCGAGCCATTTGCATTTGCAGTTCGCGTAATACTAAGCGGTCAATCGCTTGAACCCGCAAGACGCTATCCGATGGCAAATTCAGTTTTTGCGCCTCAGCGTTACGCTTGACTTGGGTCAGCATTTGTTGAATTTCACTTTCTAACACCACGCCGTCGTTAACAATCACGGCGACCCGATCGAGCACTTCTTGGGCTTGGCTGACAGCACTGCTGACGACAATCAGCATCATACCTAACCACTTAACTAATTTATTCATGTAAACGACCTAGTTACTTAGATGAAATGGGTGGCGGTAGCCAAACAGACTTTGCTCGAGTAAATCGATTAAACTGCGGTTGTCACTACCTAAGCCCTTGATTATAAACTGTACACTAATACCGTTATCGAACTCTGGTGTACCCACTATAGGGCTGCCTAATACGTCGGCGACGCTACGATTAATACGCCGATAGGCACCGATACGGAAGGCCCAACAACAATCACTGTACTGTACGGCAAACAGTGCATCGTTGGTACGCTTTTGGCCTAAATCGTAGTACCAATTACTGGCTAATTGCCATTGTGGTGCTAGCTCGAATACTGCTTGGACACCGAGCTGTTCGATATTATCCCCCAACAACGTGGTGACGTTGCGATGGCTAAATTGCACCAAGTTGGCTTGGTTCTTTCGGTACTCTACGGCTGTCTGACTCTTTTGTGTGCGGTTGAGTTCCATGTCGTATTGCAAGGCGCTATTAAAGTACCACCGATCAGAGATGCGAATGCGACTTTCTAAGGCTAAATCAGAGCGACTGGCAGTCACTGTGCCGGTGTTACCAAGCAGCTCGGTTCGGCTATCTTCAAAATAATAAATTTGTGCAGCGCTAAACCGAAATACTTCACGAGAACTACTGTCATATAGGCTGCTTGAGGCACCCACAGTGACTTGATTGGCGTCAGCAATACGGTCAAGACCGCTAAAGCGACGGGCACGAAATAAGCCACGGTAATCGTCTTGCATCAATGTGGCGTCATAAATACCGATACCCGACTGATCGCGATAGGGTGTCCATAAATACTGCACTTGCGGTTCTAGAGTTTGCCGATATTCCTTGCCGCCAAAGCTTAGCAGTCGCTCAAAATTGAGCCGTCCACGCCAACGTACATGGGGCAGACCTCGGCTTGGATTGGCGCTGCGGCCACTGGTTAGGTCTTCAGCTTGATTATAATAGGTGTAGCTGTAGCCGACTTCAGCGAGCCAGTCATAGCCGGGGCGCTCCATGTGGTAACGTACCTGTGGCTCAATATGTACACGGGTAGCGTAGTCACTGCTGTCATCTTGATTGCGAAAATGGCTGATTTCGGAGGTCACTTGATAGTCTAAATCAAGCGCACCCGAGGCCACGTAGACACTGCTAATTTGCGGTAGGGTACGATACGGCGAACGATAGTTACCGAGTAATTCAAAATCCTCTGCACGAATGGTCACGCGCCAATTATCGCTACGATAGTCAGCTTGCGCATGACGGTATAGTTGCGCGTCAGCACGACCGGCAAAGTCACTGCCAAAATCACTCAAATAGTCGTCGTCACTAATGCCAACACCATGCACATAGGTGCGCCATTGTTCGCTCCACACTTGCTGATGTTCTACGCGCCATTGAAAGCGCGAATTATCACTGGTATCGGCTTTATCATTGCCTAAATAAGAAAGATTAAATTCACCACCACCATGCTGACTACGATAGCGATACTCAGCCTGCATCATCAGACCGCGTTCGGCCATGTAGCGCGGTGTAATAGTTGCATCTTGGTTGGCGGCAATATTGATATAGTAGGGCAGCTCGACTTCAAAGCCATTCTGTTGCGATGAGCGTATGGTCGGAAACAGCAAACCGCTTTTGCGTTCATCGTTGATGGGGAAATTAATATACGGCACATAAAGTACCGGTACGCCAAACAACTCAAAGCGTGCATGCCAGGCTTCGCCCCAAGCTTCATCCTCATTCAGTTGGATAGTTTGAGCACTGAGCTGCCAGGCCGGGTCATCGCTGGGACAGGTGGTGAAGGTAGAGCCACTAAGGATCACTTGTTGCGGTTCAAGCGCCAACAAATCGGCTTTGCCGTGCGCTCCGGTGCTGCCTATCTGATAGCGTGCACCGCTCAGGTAGGCGCGGTTTTCTGCTGAATTGAGGCGAAAGTTTTCACTCGCCACTTGCACGTAACCGTCGCTAAAGCGCGTGGCACCACTGGCATTGATATTGCCGGATTGCTGGTTGATTTGCGCTTGTTCGGTCCATAGTTGTTGCTCATCCAGTTGCACTTCAACGTTGCCAAAGAATGATGCCACTTGCGTATCAGAGGCGACATCAGCGCGGTCGGCGCGCACACCAATGGCGCCCATAGGCAATTGCACAAACGGCTTTGCGGTATTTTTAATCAGTGCTTGCGGAACTACACATACGCCATAAGCGTCTGCAGATTGTTGGGCATTTGCCACAGTACTTCCGGCAGCACTGAGGAACAGTGCGAGCGATGTGCTGTAGGCTAAATTTTTCCGCATCTCGTTAGTGACCTAATGTTATTCTTGGCGTCTTGCAGGGTATGATAAAGCAATTTTTGTTACCCTGCCATTTGCTAAGCTACGGTTTTTACTGTGTTAGAGATAAAAGGAGCTTTATGTCATCGTTGATTGCCCGTGAATTAGCCCTGCAAGCATGGTGCGAAGCACAAACTGGGCATCGTCAGGAGCGCTTAGAACCGGTGTCTGGTGACGCTAGTTTTCGTCGCTATTTCCGTACCAGCGATGGCCAACGCAGCTTAATTGCGGTTGATGCACCACCACCACAAGAAGCACTGCAGCCATTTATTGCCATCGCCGAGAGCTATGCCGAGGCGGGTGTGAATGTCCCGCAGGTCATTGCTGCCGATGAACAACAGGGTTTCATGCTGTTAACTGACCTTGGTTCGACTTTATTACTCGGTGAGTTGCATGAGCACAGTATGAGCCATTGGTATCAGCGCGCGCTTACTGATTTGGCGGCGGTCATGAGCGTTACCGACACCCGCTTAGGCCAGTTACCAGCCTACGATGAAGCGCTATTACGGCGCGAATTGAGTTTGTTTCCAGACTGGCTATTACAGCGTCATCTTGGCTTACAGTTAAGTAGCGCCGAGCAGCAATTATGGCAGCAATTTAGCGACACAATGGTCAACAACGCCTTACAACAGCCACAAGTTGGTGTGCATCGTGACTATCATGCCCGCAACATGATGGTGATTGGGCCACAGCAATTGGCCTACATTGACTTTCAAGATGCGGTGGTAGGGCCAATAACTTATGATGCTGTAAGCTTATTGCGCGACTGCTATGTACGTTGGCCGCAAACCCAAGTGCAGCAGTTGGCGGAGTTTTTGCGCCAGCAGTTACAGCAAC
>CAYXGO010000007.1:0-26988 GCA_964464575.1 uncultured Pseudomonas sp.
ATGCCGCCAATGAATTTGAGTTGCAAGGTATCGCTATTGCCGGGCATGGAGATCCACTCTTAGCATTAGCGACGGTCACCGAGCTGATGCAACGTTTCAAGGCGATTCGTCATGGCGTACCGGTCACCTTGCTGAGCTACGGCTTGATCGCTGTCGAGCAGGCTGACAGTATCTGTCAACAACTCACGGCTATCGGCGTAGAAGCACTGGAGATATTTTTCCCGGCCGCCAACCCACCGGCCTATCAGACTGAGGTGAAGCCAATTATCGGTGACTTCAGCTCAGTGTGTCATTTTATCACTGTTGCGGTGAGCTATGAGCTACGGGTCATCGCCCTGGTACCAGAAAGCGCGCCAGCAAAAAGTGATATCCGGCAATTGGCGCAGGCATTAGGTGCTACGATAAAACTCGTTTAGGAGATCGCCATGGCTTATTGGCTGATGAAAACTGAACCCGATGAATGCAGCATCGACGACTTTGCCAAAGCTCCGAGCAAAGCGTTGCGTTGGGATGGTGTGCGGAATTATCAGGCGCGTAATTTTATGCGTGACATGGCCACCGGTGATCAGGTGTTTTTATATCATTCTAGCTGTGCGGAGATTGGTATCGCGGGTATTGTTGAAGTAGTCAAAGCGGCCTACCCCGACCCAGCCCAATATGACCCTGAATCGGCCTATTTTGACCCCAAAAGCAACCCGGAGAAGCCGCGCTGGGATGCCGTTGACGTACGCTTTGTCAGCAAGTTTAACCGAGTCATTAGCCTGGCTGAGTTACGCACCATCAGCGCCCTCGCTGAGCAACCGCTGCTACGCAAAGGTAATCGTTTGTCGGTGATCCCTTTTAGCAGTGCTGAATGGCACGCTGTTGTTGCTACACTACGATCTAACGATAGTGATAACGGCAGGAAATGATGGTGATACTGGTGTCATCAACGGCATAGACGAGGCGATGGGTATCATCAACTCGACGCGACCAAAATCCGGATAGATTTTCGCGGAGCGCTTCAGGTTTGCCTATACCCGTATGCACAGAACGCTGGATATCGACTATAAGTTTATTAATGCGCTTTAAGGTTTTTTTATCTTGGGTTTGCCAATACACATAATCACGCCAAGCCTCGTCAGTCCATGACAGGAGTCGCTTAGTCATGGCTTACGACTCATCATGTAATGGCCGCGGTTGCACTTTTCCAGCACGATATTGCTCGATAGAACGCGTCAGGTGCTCCGCATTAGCCGGTGAACGCAACAAATAGACGGTTTCCATCAGACTACTGTAATAATCAACCGACATAACCACCGCATCGTCGGCATCGCGACGAGTGATCACTGTGATATCCGCATCATTGACCACATCGTCGAGGACGTCTTTGAGATTATTGCGAGCATCGGTGTAAGACACAATTTTCATACAGTTACCTGTTCAAGTTATTGAACAAGTATAGTGCTAAACACCTAATCTGTCCAACTTATTGGACATGTCGTCAATCAACGGTATCAGGCTTGAGCGCAAAGCGAGCGCGGATCACGCCATCGTGATCAACCAATTCGGTAAACATATCGAGCGGACGAATCCACAGTTGACCATCGCCATACAGCGGTCGATAGACTACAAACGACTCCTCACTCTCGGAATGGCGAGCAACGCCGAGAACCTGATAATCCTTGCCTTTGTAATGCCGGTAAATTCCTGGAACCACGGTTGCTGTCATAGCATCCTCCTTGCAATAGTAGGGCGACCTGTTGCTTGTGTTTCAATGCAGCGTAGCGCAAAATCGAGTCACTACACTATTTAACGAGCGTCATAGTAAAAAGGAACAATCATGCGAAAAATATTGGCAATACTGATGCTTAGTTTGAGTTTAAGCGGTGCAGTCTATGCTCAGTCGAGCGTAGATTTCGACTTGGTTAAGCCCACTATTGATACGTTCATGGACGGTGCCAGCCGCAATGATGCCACAATTCATGAGCAGTTCTGGCACGATGACCTGACCTATACCAGTTCCAACGGCACCCGCTTTGGTAAGCAGCAACTCATGCAAGGCGTGATCAGTGCTGGCCCAACCGTACCTGCAGAAGATTATTGGAGTTGGTATACCGCCGAGGAATTTAGCTATAAACCCTTTGGCGATATGGTGATTATCAACTTTATGTTGGTGGCGCACAGCGAGAGCAATGCTGGTTATGGTCGCGAAGAATACTTCAATAGTGGCGTGCTGGTGTGGCAGGACGGGCGCTGGCAAGCGCTCAATTGGCAAGCCACTAAGCGCCAGCCAGACTAGTTAATCACTGGCGCTTAATTGCCCCACTTCAATGCGGTTGCGGCCGGCGCGTTTGCCGGCATAAAGCGCCTCATCCGCAGCTTGTACCCAACGCTCCAACGCGAATGGTTGTGCTGGCCCCGCGACAACCCCCATGGTTGCAGTGACATGGAAGGCGGTACTTGTTGCTGGGTGAATTTGCTGCAGCTGCTGACTTACCAAACGACATAACTCTAAGGCCTGGGGCAATTCGCAATCTGGCATGAATAGGACAAACTCCTCACCGCCCCAGCGACCGACTACATCCTGCTTGCGTAAACGTGTTTGTAGTACTTGGGCTACTTGGGTAAGCACATCATCGCCTACTTCGTGGCCAAAGGTATCATTGAGCTGCTTAAAATAATCCAGATCTAACAACACCACCGCCAAGGGTTTATCGCCAAGTTGCTGTTGCAACGTTCGAAAACGAGCGCTCACCCCGCGACGATTGAGCACGCCGGTTAAAAAGTCATGGGTAGACTGCTGTAACAGTTTATCGTTGGCTAATTGCAGTGCCTCGGTACGTTCACTGACTTGCTGTTGTAAGCGACTATTTTGCAGATTCAAGGCATGCACACGCCAACGCACCAGTAGCCAGGTTAAGGTCGCGAGCAGTCCTAAACTGCCAAGCCAAAAGGTGCGCGCATACCACCAGGGAGCGGCAACAGTAATTGGTACCTGCAATGGTTCGGCGGTGGCAATGCCGCGACTACTCCAGCCTTCTACCTCAAGCACATAGTCACCGGGCGGCAAATTCATGTACCGAATAGTCCGAATGCTGGTGAGCTCACTCCATTGTTGCTCAAAGTTACGCAGCCGATAACGAATTAAATTACCGGCCTCATCGTGCGCGTCAAGCACAGCGACTTGAATCATCGCGTCTCGGTGTTGATACGGTAACTCCAGAGTAATCGGTGCTATCAGACTGCGCGTCATATCGGCACCGTCAATCCAAACCCGACTAACCACAATCGGTGGCGTATAGGTTTGATCGCTGAAGGCGCTGGGAAAGATCATCACACTGCCCTTGGCGGTGCTCACTAATAACCGATCACCATCACGAACAATGGCGTTGCGCTGTAACCCCAGAGCTGGCAGACCATCGGCTAGGCCATAACTAATAAAGCGTTGCCGATCACTATTCATTCGCGCAAGACCATTGGTGGTTAGCACCCACATGCCCAGTTGTTGATCATCAAACAAGCCAACGATACGTTCCGCCGGCAACCCTTCGGCAAGACCAAAGCGGCGCTGCTCCATAGTCGCCAGATTCAACTGCAACAAACCATCTTCGGTGCACAGCCAAAGAAAATCAGCACTGGGTAGCACGCAGTAGTAAGCTGGATTATGTTGCTGTTGTGGTTGCGGAATATCCTGCTGCTGCCACGTTTCTGAAGCCGTTGTGCGCTTGAAAATGCCTGAATAGCGACTACTGGCCCATAGTGTGCCCTGCTTATCCGCACGTAAGTGATAGATCAGGTCACCACGGGTAGCTTGCAATTGTTCAAGACCAACGCTCAAGACTCCCTGGGTTGGATGCCAATGCACAATGCCGTATTGCCATAACGCTATCCATAAGCTGCCATCGCTATCGGCGTAGAGTTCATTCACTGGCAGCCGCGGACTGTTCAACTGGTCGTAAATTGCCGTGACTTGTTGCAGCTGATCGTGGCTATCCATGCTGAATAGACCCTGATCAGTGGCAAACCAAACCGTACCATCGGGAGTTTGACGAATACGTTCAACCCGACGGGTATTCAATGTGACAGGGAAACTCCATTGCTGCCACAGCCCCTGTTGGTCGCGGCGGATAAACCCACCGGGCACACCAATCCATAGCCGTGAACTGGCATCAATGAATAGCGCTGAATGCAGGCGTTGCGCTTGCTCGGTCACCGCGGCGGGCGCGCCAGCCATGACATCGGCGAATAAGTTCTGCTGTTGGCGGCCACGAATCAAACCGTTATCACGTGTTCCTATCCATAAATGCTGATCATGGTCTTGATACAAGCCACGGATATCGACATCGGCAATTTGATGATAGTTCGGCCCTAATGGTAAATACTGCCGCTGTATACGATCAATCAGGTAAAGCCCGTCATGACCACCCATCCAGACCCGGCCATCATGACTTGGTAGTAACACATTCACCCGCGGATTGCCGCGTTCTGGTTGCGGCCATGGAATAAGCTCAAAGCGCTGCTGTCGGGGCAGGTATACATAAACACCGAACTGTGAACCGGCCCAAATCTCGTCGCCTATGCGGGCTATTTCGCGCACTTCAGCGCCACGTTCGATGGTTGCTGCGGCCTCTGTATCTAAATAAATCTGTTGCCATTGGTCAAGGTCGTAATTGAGTCGGAACACACCATTACTGGTCGCCATCCAGAGACTGTCACCTAAATCAGTAAAACGCCATACACGCTCATTATGTAGTGGGTGATTGAGGTCATTGGCAGCTAAGCGTTGCAGCTTTAACGGTTGGCTTGGGTCAATAAAATTAATGCCTCCGGCAGTGCCAATCCAAAGCCGTCCACGGGCATCGATATGAAGGGTTTGTACGCGGTTATCAGCTAACGCATGCGGGTCATTCTGGTCGGCTAGATACTGCACATACTGTTGCGCTTGAGCATCCCAGTATTGCAGGCCATTGCCCCAACTACCGACCCACAACCGACCGTCACGATCATGGCGTTGTGCGCTGACATTATGACGGGTGAGATTTTGTTGAAAGCCCTCACTCCAACTAAGCATTTGATTGCCGTCATAACGCAACAAACCATCGGTATCACCAGCAAACCAAATAAAACCTTGTTGGTCGGCATAAATTTCGTACACCGAAGCCTGCCGCCCGCCTAAATCATCGGCTTGGCGTTCAAACACGTACTGCGGTACAGCGGGAGGCTCTGCGACTTGCGCTAACGCCGGTGGCGGCATGATGACAGCACATACTAGCAGCATAAAAGCCGCCAGTTGCTTGAGTACATTCGGTGATACCACAGCGTTACTCACCTTTGAAACGGAACATAAGGTCGGTATTCAGAATAGCCAAAATCGCCAACAGCTTTTCACTACTCATTTTGAATGGCTGGGCTTCATGGCGCTGATAGGTTTGCTGCGTGACCCCAAGCTGAGCCGCAACTTGTGCCTGTGACAGGCCATTGCGCTGCCGTAACGCTTTCAAATAATTACGCAAATGCTTTTCATTGCCGACACGATAATACATGGCTTTACCGGAGTATGATGGATTGAAAACACCATAACCAGATCACCACGGAATAACAACCTACAAGCTGTAAAATAAAATAAATGTCATTATTTGATACCTTAGGGTTGCATTTTGATACCTTAAGGTTATATATTGATACCTAGAGGTATCATTGTGATGCTCATTTGGAGATTCTATTTATGCCAACTTGGTCAGCAGAAGCACAAGCACAATCATTAAAATATGGCGCCTACGTCACCTTAATCAGCGGACTCTATTTCGGCATCATGCTGGCCAATAAGTGGCTTAAGCAAGCGGGTGTTGATACCGGCGAATGGCCACGTGTTCTCCTCGTTCTGGTGGCACTGTTATTTGTTGGTATCGTCACACGGCTGAGTGTGAACAACTACAAACTCTGTGGCGGCTGGCGCGAAATTTTTGGTATCTACAGCGACGAATTCACCCGAGAAACCAGCCGTAAAGCGAATGCGCGCGCCTTTGTCGGCCTGTTAGTGGTATTAATTCCAGGCTTTATGTTGGGTGAAAAAGCCGATAGTGGCGGGGTCATTGCCAGCTATCTCAACGTCAGTACCTTTAGCTTATTATTGATTGTAATCGGTACTATGGTGTGGTCATTTACCGTATTGTGGGAATTACGTGACAGCGCGGATGATCAGCATGGATGAGCAAGCTTATAATCAATTACCGGCGCTGCGCGCACAGCGCGGTATCTCGCAGCAGGAGCTTGCTGATGGTATTGGCGTATCGCGAAAAACGATTAGTACTATCGAAACGCGGCGCTTTACCCCGTCGGTGGTGATCGCGTTAAAATTGGCACACTACTTTCAGCGTCCGGTTGAGGCGATTTTTAGTCTGCAACCACCCGACCACGAGGAGACTGTATGAGTAACGCGAGCTACGTACCACCCAAAGTCTGGCAATGGCAGCAAGGCAATGGTGGCAAATTCGCCAACATTAACCGCCCCACCGCCGGCGCCACGCACGAAGCGAAACTACCCGTGGGTAAGCACGCACTACAACTTTACTCATTAGCGACACCGAATGGCGTAAAAGTAACGGTAATGCTTGAGGAACTCTTAGAGCTTGGCATTAGCGCGGCTGAATATGATGCGTATCTGATCAATATATTGGAAGGCGAACAATTCGGTAGTGACTTTGTCGCCATCAATCCCAACTCGAAAATTCCGGCGCTGATGGACCATAGCACGAACCCACCGACACGAGTGTTTGAATCCGGCGCCATTTTGCTCTATTTAGCCGAGAAGTTTGCTGCCTTGCTACCGACTGCACCAGCGCAGCGTACTGAGTGCTTAAATTGGTTATTTTGGCAAATGGCTAGCGCGCCTATTCTCGGTGGTGGTTTTGGTCATTTTTATGCCTATGCACCAGAGAAGTATGAGTACCCAATTAACCGCTACACCATGGAAATTAAGCGCCAGCTCGATGTGCTCGATCGTCACTTGGCCAGCAACCAGTTTATGGTGGGTGACCAGTACAGCATTGCTGATATCGCCATTTGGCCATGGTACGGTGCGCTAGTCACCAATCAAGTGTACGACGCGGCGGAATTTATCAGTGCTCATGATTATCAGCATGTGTTGCGCTGGGCCAAGCAAATTGCCGCGCGACCCGCCGTGCAACGTGGTCGCATCGTCAATAAGAATTGGGGCGATGCCGATAAGCAGCTACCCGAACGGCATAGTGCCGCTGATTTTCAAACCAGCAAATAAACCGTTTACATAAACGGATTACCAAACCACCACAAATAGCCGGCCGCAGCAGCGGCCACGGCAACCACCATAATCAAACCCCACGGTTTGCGTTTCGGTGCGAACGGGTCGACCATGGAACGCTGTGCGCCTTTGGGTAATTCCGCAACGCCCGTCAATGAGCCGCCAAATGGGATATTGATAATAGCGCGGGTGTTGATGGCCCAGCCATTGGCATCCAGCAGCGGCCCCAAGTTTCGGCGCCGTAAGGTCATTGCCGCCATCAGCATGGAGGGCCCAGAGACCAGCAGCATGGCGCCGAATATCACCAGCGGCATTTGCCAAATACTGAGTGCAAAAAAGCCTGATGCCAGCGCTGCCAATGCAGTGCCGATGGCACCTACAGCTAAACCTATCGCGGCAAAAATACCGGCGAACTTGGCGATATCAAACGCCGGTTTTGCATCAGTTTTAGTGGCTGCGGCAGTGGTCACACCGGTGCTGGTTTTCGCCTCAATATCTTTATCGCGCGAGGCCGCAAACTTATTTAGCTGCCCTTCAATAAACGCCGCTAGGCGCTTGTAGGGCGACCAGAAGGCTTGGCGAATACTAATCGGTTGTGCCACCACTTTAGTGACCGTAGCGGTCCAATCGCGGCCCTGGCGATCATAGAAGATACCGTTGCGACCAGCGGCCATAGAATAGTCCACGTCTCCGGCGGTTAATGCGGCAACAATCTGCAGCGGTGATTCGCCTTTGCGGGTGCACTGGCAATACAACAAATAACAACCACTAAACGATGCTGTACTGGCATGTTTAGCAGGGTCATTCACTTGCATCACCAACTCGCAACTACGCTGGTCAATATACAACGTACCGGCTTGGAAAATCGCCTTACCACGGCGCTGATAAAAATCACTCAAGCTGACATAGTTACGTAATAAGGTGACTAAATCACGTTGATAGCGACACAGGCGTTCGAGTGCCTGCACATTTTCAGCAAAACTGGTAATGGCCAAATCATCGGCAATCAACGCTGATAGTTGCGCTTGCCCATCACCGTTGACTATCGCTTGGATACGTTCCAACCCCAACGCATGCAGATTGTTTTGCGGCTTTTGTGCCTGCCAGCTGCGCCATGGTGTGAGTACTGCGCCGATCTGCGCCCAATCATCAGCTGATAATTCCTCACGTTTGCCCAGCAATGGCTCAATCACCTCGCTGTGCAGGCTTGCAATAGCGCTGGCCCACGCTGGGTTCAAGCCTCCGGCTAGTGGTAACTTGGCATCAGCACTGATGGTCGCCAGCGGTAAAGCACTGAGTTCACTGTCTAAGCTAGCAATATTGCGGTTAGCTAAACTGCCATACACCGTCAGCTCAGGGTTGAGTGATGCCGCTGCACGTGGGTCAAATGCCGCCAAGCGACAGCGCACAAAGTAGTCATCTACTTTGCTTTGTACGCGCTCATAGGCGGCAACCGCCGCTGCTGTGTTATCACCCAGTGGCCAAATCGCTTGATCACTCGCCTGACCAGCGGCGTGCCATGCCACTACTGCGTTTGCTTGCTGATAAAACTGATCGAGTAAGGCTTGGTTGATGCCCATTAAGCCACTGCGGTCGGCCACGCCACCCAAAGCCGTCACCATATCCGCCAGCAGCTGCTGCAATTCTGAGTCTTGAGTTAACGCGCCTACCACCACACCATCGCCGTTAAAATGATCGGCGGCATAAAGTTTAGTGGTATCCAAAAAGTCACTGACTTGCAGTGCGGCGTCAGCGGGCTTACCCAGATAATTCAGCACCCGCTCGGCAGCAGCCTTAAGTGCCTGCCCCTCAGCATCGCTATCATCGAGTGCACTCACCAGAATACCTGGTTCGGCGAACATGAGGTCGGCGTCGCGTACGCGCGCACAGCACCAACGCACAGCGGTTAAGATTTCCGGCACCCTAATTTGACCGTCAGCGTCGGTATCAAGCAGTGCCGTGGTAGCAGGGTCAAATTCGAGCCCTTTGGTGGGGCAATTGAGCACGGTCCATAGTTTTTGGTCTAAACTCGCCAGATGCTGCAAATCAGCACCACTAGCAAGAACTACCTGGTCAAAACCACCCGAACGAAAGAACCGCCATTTGTGTGCAGTAGATTGAGTCATGCCGCTGTGCTCCGTGCCATGAAATGATGTAATGATGATGTTGAATCAGCATCGTTCAAAAGCGCCAAACCTGCAAGCACAACCATGAAAAGAATTAGAGTGTTAAGTGGCGAATATGACCAATAAGAGCCCGCGCCACCGGGCCTAAGGTTTCCGGATCTTCGAAGTTCAAGTAGAAGGTGCTGGTGCGGGTGGCGCCGCGCTTCAGCTTTAGTGGAACCACACAACCACTGTCTAAGGCATGTTGCACAGCACTTCGCGGCAACCAGGCGAAGCCTTGGTTTTTGCGAATAAGCTCTAACGAGGTGGCCACATGAGTGACCGTCCAACGCTGCTCAGATCCGAGCCAGCCGCTCTCAGATTTACGTTCGCGGCCAGAATCACGCAGCACAATTTGCCGATGCACTTTGAGGTCTTCTAGGCTCACTTGCTGCAGTTGCGCTAACGGGTGCTGCGCACCGCACACAGCAATAAACTCGACACTACATAAATCTTCGCTGAGCTCATTGGGTAGGGTGAACGGTGAAATAGAGAGCTGCGCAATGCCCTGATTAAGCAATTCATTGGCCCCGGTCAAAATAGTCTCTAATAACTCGATATGGACCAACGGATACTCAGCCGATACCCGCACCAAGGCTTCAAATAACACATCTTTAGGAAAAGCCTCATCAACCGCCACGGTAAGCTTCGATTCCACCCCCGATTTCAGGTTTTGGGCGACATTTTCAAAGCGTTCGGTTTCACTGAGCAGATAATTGATGCGCCGCAACAACTGCTTACCGGCTTCGGTCAAACTAGTTTTACGACCATCCACCTCAAACAATTTCACACCCAATTGTTGTTCGATTTTGGTCACCGCGTGATGCACGCTCGACTGACTTTTGTGGACCTGTTCGGCGGCCTGCATAAAGCCACCGTGATCAGCAACCGCCTTGACCATTCGCCATTGTTCAATTGTCGAGCGTGCCACGTTATCCCCTATTTCATTTTTTCATTAAGCCAAGCATCAAGACCCGCTTTGCCGGCTCCAGTAAATATCAAGGCGACACTAGCGGCGAGCAGCGTCAAGCCATATTCATAGCCGTTATTACTCATGAATAAGCCGTTGTCGAGATGCACGGTGACGATCGCAACCACCATGGTTACCGCCAATACCGCTGCTGCTGGGCGTGTCAGCAGGCCGAGCACCAACGCAATACCACCGAAGAACTCAGCAGCACCAGCAAGGCCCGCCATGACCACACCCGGAGCCAAGCCAATGCTTTCAAAGAAGCCACCGGTACCTTCAAGACCATAACCGCCAAACCAACCAAACAGTTTTTGCGCACCATGCGCAGCGAAAATAATACCAACAGGAACACGCAGTGCTAACGGGCCCCAGCCACTGCTCTCGGTACAGGTCAATTTTTTAATTAAATCTTTCATGCTAATCTCCCGAACTATAATGATGTGAATATCAGGGTTGTTGTCATACAACGACCACTGCAAGCTGTCGTTAGAACAACTATAGACGCTATTTTGAAAACAACAAATCGGATAAATTAGCTATATTTATTCTAATTTATAGAATACTTGCTTATCGAGCAATGTCAGTGAGGCAACCATGTCCTTTCAATTGATTGATCATCCCTTGGTGCAACACAAGCTAGGTTTAATGCGGCGCGCGGATATTTCCACTAAACACTTTCGTGAACTCGCCAACGAATTAGCGACTTTATTGACCTATGAGGCGACTCAAGACTTTGCCTTAGAAACTGTGCACATTGAGAGCTGGAGCGGCGCTAGCATTGCGGTCAAACGGCTGAAAGGTAAAAAGGTCACGGTGGTGCCCATTCTACGCGCAGGCATCGGCATGCTCGATGGCGTGTTAGAGCTGCTACCAAGCGCTAAAGTCAGTGTGGTGGGGTTATACCGCGATGAGTCAAGTCTGCAACCAGTGAGCTACTTTGAAAAGCTGGTAGGCGACATTGACCAACGCTTAGGATTAATTATTGACCCTATGTTGGCCACGGGTGGCAGTATGAATGCCACTATTGAATTACTCAAAAAAGCCGGTTGTCATGATATTCGCGTCCTGGTGTTAGTAGCAGCTCCGGAGGGTGTTAAAGCCGTACAACAGGCACATCCCGATGTACGGATATTTGCTGCCGGGCTCGATTCACATCTCAATGAACATGGCTATATCATGCCGGGCTTAGGTGATGCCGGCGACAAAATATTTGGCACGAGGTAAGCCATGCACCATTTCCCATCGAAAGTTGATAGCTGGTTACGGGCGGTATTGAGTATTACTGCGGTGGTTTGCTTTGCCACCGCTATCTGGTACCTGCGCTTGCCCAAGGCCGAACAGATGACCTGGGTCACCGTCGTCTTATTGCTGGCTGGCGGCTTATGTCTGTGGATAATGACCAGCACCTATTACCGTATTTATGACGACCTGCTGCTCATTCGCAGCGGGCCGTTTCGACGCCACCTGCGCATTGGCAGTATCGTGCATGTTCGCCCTAGCAGTAACCCACTAGCTAACCCGGCGTTATCGCTTGATCGCATTGAACTAACCTACGGTAAGCATGGCAAAATCCTCATTTCGCCACTTGAACCGTTGCTATTCGTGCAAGCATTACAGCAATGCGAAACCTTTCATGGTGACATTGACCCAAGCCTCACCACTGAGAGCGACGCCTGATGCAGCGCCTGCGTAGTATTTTCATCAGTGGTGCTGCGCAAGGTATTGGTCGCGCTACCGCAGAATTATTTCATCGCCAAGGTTGGCGAGTGGCTGCGGCAGATATTGATACTGTTGGATTGGCAGCCCTAGTCGCACAGTTGGGTTCAGAGCGCCTGCATGTTTACTCGCTCGATGTGCGTGACATCGCACAATGGCAGACTGCGTTAGCTGACTTCGCACACCATTGCGAGGATCAGCTCGATATGCTGTTTAATAACGCTGGCATTCTCTATTCTGGCTCATTTACTGAGATCCATGCTGAGCATCATCAGCGGCTATTGGCCATTAATGTGCAGGGTGTGAGCAACGGCTGTCATGCTGCATTCCCGTATTTGCAGCGCGCTGCAGAGTCGGCTGTGGTGAACATGAGTTCTGCCAGCGCAATCTATGGCCAGCCGCAGTTAGCCAGCTATTCGGCCAGTAAATTTGCCGTACATGGCTTGAGCGAGGCCTTGAGCATGGAGTGGCAACCCTACACTATTCGCGTTATGGCGTTGGCACCATTATTTGTCGGTACCGCTATGGTCACTGATATGCGCAGCAACGCGATAGGTCGCATGGGCGTGCGTTTGCAAGCAGCCGATATCGCGCAAGCGGTGTGGCGTTGCGCGCATCATCGCGGTAATCGCGTGCATTGGCGCATTGGCTGGCAAACCAAACTGGCATATACCCTCAGTAAAATCTCACCGGCTTGGCTCAATCGCTGGGTGAATAGCTGGTTGAACCGCTAATATCGAACAACAAGGAGGCACCCGTGGCCCGTGCTCATGCGCTTCACATCTTAGTGAAAACCCGCGAACAGGCAGACGCATTAAAACAACAATTAGCCCAAGGTGCCAAATTTGGTGATTTGGCGCGTAAGCACTCACTCTGCCCCTCAGGCAAGAGAGGCGGTGACCTCGGTGAATTTCAGCGCGGCCAAATGGTGGCAGCCTTTGATCAGGTGGTATTTAGCAAGCCCACCCTTGAGGTGCATGGGCCGATTAAAACGAAGTTTGGCTGGCACCTGATCAAAACCTTGTCGCGCAGCTAATCATTAAAAACGATAACCGTCGAAGCGCGCTAAATCGGCATATACAGTGCGTAGCTGCGCCCAAAAAGTGCTGCGACTTACCGGCTTCACCGCTTGTTCATTGCGCGGCTGCTGACATAGCGCAACATCGCGTTGTTGCGGCACCCGCAATTTCACTGGCAATTCGCAACAATGCCGAGCAGCCACCATAAACGGGCGGCTAAAATGTTGTGGATAAGTCTGTAGCGCAGAAAGTAAGCGTTCAGTCATGGGTAAACAGGCAGGTGCTGCTGGGGCTTGGGCGGCACGCACATGAATTGACGCATCATCACTCAAGGCAAACTCGGCACAACACTGCTGTTGTTGCAGCAAGGGCAAACCCAATTGCTGTTGGAAGTAAGCAACTACTGGGGCCAAGTTCGGTACTGAAAATTGATACTGTTGCATGAGCTATTCTCCATCTGTGTGAGTCGAGTTACGACGTGATGGAGCTAGTATACTGTTTCTATTTTTTATGATTAGATAGCACAATTGACAATCACTGTTTCCATAAAGAAACAATAGAGTACTTATGTTATTTGATCGACTGAGCGAAATGGCAATCTACGCCACCATTGTGGAGCAGCAGTCGTTTACTGCCGCCGCTCGCCATTTAGGTATCTCAAAAAGCGCCGTAAGCAAAGCGCTGTTAAAACTTGAACAAGAATTGAATCTGCGCTTATTGCAACGCACCACCCGCAGTATGACGGTTACTATTGAAGGCCGTGCCTTTTACCAGTACTGCCGAGAAATGATGAATCAAGCGACCGCTGCCGAGCAACACCTAGGAAGCTTGCGTGATACCCCCGCAGGGGTCATTCGTATCACCGCGCCAGTGACTTTTGGTAGCATCCAGATTGCCCCGCTGATGCCGGCAATCCTCGCTCGGTATCCCGAATTACGAATAGAGCTGGTATTAGATGACAAGCGGGTTGACCTGGTCGCTCAAGAAATTGATATTGCGATTCGCTGTGGTCGTTTAGAAAGCTCATCGCTGATTGCCAAACGCTTGCAGGATCTACCATTAGTGGTGGTAGCAAGCCCCGATTTTCTTCGCCGCTACGGAACGCCAAAGCACCCATCAGAACTGGCTAAGCTTCCATGTTTGGCGCATAGTTCACATGCCACCGACAAGCTTTGGCACTTTGTCGACCAGCAGCAAGCACTGACGGTGCAAGTCAACGGACCAATGCATGCCAATAACAATTTAGCCTTGAAACATGGCTTGTTGGCATCTCTCGGTATCGGTTACTTACCGCGCTATCAAGTACGAAACGAATTGGCTGATGGTCGTTTATGTGAGCTGTTACCTGAATTTTTGGCGCCAGCAACACCGGTACACGCGGTCTATCGTCATCGGCAGCATTTGAGTGCAGCAATGCGCGCCACCTTAGATTACTTGGTGGCGCGCCTTTAACAGCTTATTTCAGATGGGTTCTTAAGAAATTTAAGTAGGCTTCTTGCGCAGTAATACGGTTGGCTTTTACCGCAAAACCATGGCCTTCATCAGGAAACAACACATACTCAACGGGTACGTTGTTGGCCCGAATGGCGGCGACCATTTCATCACTTTCGACTTGTAACACTCGTGGGTCGTTAGCGCCTTGCACCACTAATACCGGCACCTTCACATTGGCGGCATGGAACAACGGTGAAATACGCCGTAGCCGATCACCATCGGTGGCTGGGTCGCCTAATTCGTCGTATAGCGACTGGCGGAAGCTCTCCCACCATGGCGGGATACTCTCTAATGTCCGTACCCAATTGGTTACCCCAAAAATGTTAATGCCGGCATTAAATTCATCGGTAAACGCCAGCGCCGCCATAGTCAAGTAACCGCCATAGCTGCCACCCATCACCACGATTTTCTCGCTATCTACCCAATCAAGGGATTGCAGGTATTTTTTACCATAGACAATATCCTGCAAATCATCTTCGCCGTGGCGTTTATCGTCTAAGTGGAAGAAGGTTTTGCCATAGCCCGATGAGCCGCGATTATTCACCCCAAACATGGCGTAGCCGTGATTCACTAGGTGCTGCACCATGGCGCTGTAGCCCTGACGCGTCTGCCCACCTGGGCCGCCATGGATAAAGATAATCGCTGGGACTTTGTTGGTCGCACTGGCTTGATGCGGCTTATACAACAACCCAGGCACGGTTAAGCCATCAAAGCTTTTAAAGCGCTCCACCGTACTTTGTACCAAATGCTGGGCATCCATTTCTGCCGCTAAAGTATTGGTGAGTTGCGCCACCTCAGGGCTGCCAACTTGCCAGACAAATAAGTTCGATGGCGACACGTCTGAATTGACGTAAAACACCAAGGTCGATTCGTCCGCAGAGAAATTCACGCCGCGTAAATCGCCCGGCGGATACGCCGGTAACTGCAATTCGGTATTGGTGGTTAAATCTGTAATCGTTAACTCGGTGCGTGCATCAGCATTCACACCCACCACTTGATAGCGGCCCGACTCTGAGAAATATAGAAACGATACGTCCCAATCAGCGGTGTAATATGGGCGATGCTCATCGCTGGCAAGGTCATACAGCCACGCCTGGGCAAACTCGCCATGACCGTCGGTGCTGTAGATCAGACCGAGGCTATCGCGGGTAAAGGTGTAGGCGCTGTGCTGAATATTGCCCTCAGTGGGAGTAATCAATAGCGGTTCGGCGTCGTCCTTGCTCAAATCCACGCCAAATAAGTCCGAGTCGGAGTTTGAATTAGTGCGGCTCATGGCCAAGAAACGGCCATCTGGGCTGACCGACTCAATATTGAAACCGGTGTTATTTTCAAACACCATGGTGCGACTGAAATCGTCGCTGCTGTATTTATACAGATCAAAAAAGCGGTTATCGCGCTCATTGGTCATGATATAAAAATGCACTTGGTCTTCATGCCAACCCGCCACCATAGCTTTTAAATTGTCGCCTGGGGTTAAGTCTTGGCTGCTGCCATCAGGGAGTTGCACATAAACATGATTGAGCTCATTACCGCCCTGGTCAGCGGTATATAAGAAGCGGTCATCGTTAGGAAACCAGCTAATGCCTCTGATGGCATCTGTGGTTGATTGGGTTAATTGGGTCGGTGCGCTGCCGTCTACTGGATAACGGTACACATTATAGATACCTGAGGCGTCACTGGTGACTAAGACCGCGCTGCCATCATGGCTCAGCGACGAGCCATACAAGGTGGTGGTATCGAAAAAGGTTTCGGCACTATACTGTGCCATCATCGGCTCAGGGTGCGGTGCAGCGACCTGATCATCCGATGATTGCGGCGAGCAGGCCGCCAACAGAGCGACACAGGAACCCATGACTAAGGAAAGTGACCAACGCATTGTTCTATCCTCTTCTTGCGGCCAACATGGCAAGCAATCAGTGTAGTTGAAAATATCAGCGTTGGAGGAAAATTATTTTATGGTACTTTCATACAAGAGCTTTTACTATGAGCTGCTCGCAGCAGCCAAGGAGCCCTTTATGCGCCCCATGATCATGGCAACGTTGATACTAACACTGCTCATCAGCAGCCCTACAAACGCGACCGAGCGCCAATCTGTCCTCGGCTTTGGCGGGTTTTTCTTTAAAGCGGAAAATCCCGCTGAATTAGCGAAATGGTATGAAGAGCATCTTGGGGTGAAACGTACGCCAAAAACTTATGAAGAAATGCCGTGGCAGCAAGAAGGCGGCAGCACGGTATTTGGCGTGTTCAAAAATACCACCAGCTATTTTGGCCGCACCGAACAACAATGGATGCTGAACTTTCGCGTTGCTGATTTAGACGCCATGGTCGCGCAGCTTCGAGAGGCTGGCATCAACGTAGAAGTAGACCCTGAAAGCTATCCCAACGGCCGCTTCGCGCGGTTGCAAGACCCTGAGGGTAACCCCATTCAGTTATGGCAAGAAAAAGCCCCGCATTGAGCGGGGCTTTCGCAGGTACTATCAACCAGTCGTTAGCTCGGGCGCTTGGCGTTAATGTACTGTTCAACAAACTGCTCCAGTACATTCAAAGGTACCGGGCCGCTCGACAGCACCACATCGTGAAACTCGCGAATATCGAAAGCTTCACCGAGTTCGGCTTTAGCTTTTTCACGCAGCTCAACAATCTTGATCATGCCAATTTTATAAGCCGTGGCTTGGCTCGGCATGACAATATGGCGCTCGACCATTTTCACCGCGTCCGCTTCGGCGTTCGGGGTATTGGTGACGTAAAACTCAATCCCTTGCTCGCGAGTCCACTGTTTGGCGTGAATACCGGTATCAACGACTAACCGAACCGCGCGCCATAATTCCATGGCTAAGCGGCCAAAATCTGAATACGGGTCTTGGTAAAAGCCGATTTCTTTCGGCACTAACTCGCTATATAACCCCCAACCTTCGGTGTAGGCGGTATAACGACCAAACTTACGGAAGGTTGGAATACCTTGCAGCTCTTGCGAGATAGCGCGTTGCATGTGGTGACCCGGAATACCTTCATGGTAGGCCAGAGCTTCCATTTGGTAGCTCGGCATCGAGGCCATATCGTATAAGTTGGCGTAATACACACCAGGGCGCGAGCCATCCATGGACGGTTGCTGATAAAACGCTTTACCGGCCGACTTTTCGCGGAATGGTTCGACCGCTTTGACCACTAAATCAGCTTTTGGCTTGGTTAAAAACAACTCGTCAAGTCGCGACTTCATGGTATCGATCATGGCCGTCGCTTCCGCTAAATAACGCTGGCGACCTTCAGCCGTGTCGGGGTAAATAAATTGCTGGTTATTGCGCATATGCACAAAGAACTCTTGCAAGGTACCGGTGAACCCCACTTTTTCCATGATCACCCGCATTTCGTCATGAATGCGCGCCACTTCATCAAGGCCAATCTGGTGAATTTCATCAGCGGTTAAATCGGTGGTGGTGGTGCGTTGCAAGGCAATATTGTAGAAGCGTTCGCCATCAGGGAACTTCCATGCGCCATCTTTGTCGTCGGCTTGCGCAGCAATGTCCGTGACACTGGCAATTAAGCCTTCATAAGCCGGCTGTACCGACTCCAGTAGCGCTTTTTGGGCTGCCGTCATCAGTGCTTGGCGTTGACTATCGTCGATATCCAACTTCGCCACTTTGCCGCTAAAGTCAGCCCACAAGGTGCTGTCTTCACCGTCATCAAAGGGCGCACCGGTAATAATATTTTGGCTATCGCTAAGCACGTAGGGATAGACAAACTTCGGCGCCACGATACCCTTTTCGGCACGTAACTTGAGATTCTCGGCCAGCTGACTAAATAACTCTGGCAGGCCATTTAAACGGGCAATATAGGCCTCGGCATCAGCCACATCGGTAATACGGTGTTGGTTGATCAGCAATGACGCTACGTTGGAGTGCATGCCGAACATTTGATTGACCGGATAGTTATAATGGCGCCACTCATAATCAGCAATTTGCTGCTCTAACTGCTGTTTCATCAATAACCAGCTGACATGGGTTTGCTCATCTAGCTTGGTGTGATCAATGGCCATAACACGCGCCAGCTGTTGCTGCTGTAATTCCAGCTCAGCGGCGGCGCTTTGTTCAGAGATATCATCCCACTTATCTTGATCGTCTTTGATGCCCAAAAACGATTGATACATGGGGCTACGCATGACATTTTCCATGAAAATATCTTCGAATAGCTGATTGGCTTTGGCCGATTCACTGGCGACCGTTACTTGCGTTTCAGTCGCCGCATTGGGGGTCGGTGTTGAATTGTTATTGCTGGCATCTGAGCACGCCGTAGCGGCCAGCGCCAATGAAATAGCCAGTGCTATTTGCTTGTAATGAAACATTATAGTTCTCCTGTAAACCGTTCATTGTGTTTCGATAGTAGCACTTCCATCACCATCACCCTACTGAATCGCCCGCCATTCATCTCGTAGACTTGGTTGCTGATAGCATGACCAACAACACTTGCAAGCACACAAAATAGCTTCTAAAGTTCGCAACAGCTGACTTTATTTTGACTCGTTATCAGGAAATGCTGTGTTCGTATGGATATCATCACCATCATTGTCTTAACCGGCATTACTAACATCACTTTTGCGCTTTATAGCTGGCAACAAGTGAGTAATCCTGAATCGCATTTTGCCTGTAAAGCCTGGGCGCAAGCGCAATTTATTAAAGCAGTATCGTTCGTGTTGTATGCCACCGCCTTAATTAGCGCCTCGGACGACCTGCGATTACTGGCGAATATTTTAATCATTATGGGCTGTTGGGCCGAAGTCCGCGCGTACAATCAATTGGCCGGCACTGGTTTGAATACGCCTACTTTAGTCGGTGGATTCGTGATCAGTGCGCTGGCTTTCACGGTCATGCACATGACCAGCCCGGTCGGCCCCAATAATATTATGATCACCACCGCATCGGTGCTGGTGGCTATTCCACTGGCGATGAATGTGTACGCGCTATACCGTCTCATGCAACAGCATGCTGGTAGCGTGTTCCCGCATGCCTTACTGGTCATCAACATTGGTATCACAGTGCTCTGTTTAGTGCGTGGTTACCTCTCAGTGGATAACCCCAATTACATCATCACCCAAGCATTATTTAGTAATCAGCTGTTTATGTTTGCAACCTTCATTCATGGTTTAGGCAACGGCATTGGCTTCATTGGTTTTCTTAAAGAACGTTCAGATGAAAAGCTGCGTAACCGCGCCAACATCGATTACTTAACCGGTATTTATAATCGTCAATATTTTGAGAAGCTGACCGCTCAGCGGCTCGAAAGCGGCGAAGCGCTGACCTTGTACTTTATTGACTTAGACAAATTTAAGTCGGTTAACGATCGCTTGGGGCATGCCGCCGGTGATCAGGTATTACAGCTATTTGCCGAGTTACTGCGGCAGCAACAACAGCATTACCATGCTATTGCTGGGCGCCTTGGCGGTGAGGAATTCGGCTTAGTCATCCCAAACCAGAGTATCACTGACCACAGCACCCTATTCGCTAATCTGCGTACCATGTTTGCGGCACACTCCGAGGCCTTAATTGGTGAGCCGGTGGGCTTTAGTGTGGGCGCTTGTGCCGCCAAGCCGGGAGATACCGTACAAGAGTTGATGCGGCAAGCCGATGTATTACTGTACGCAGCAAAGCGTGCATAAAAGTATTTACAAAAGCTTATCTTTTGACCTATCTTTGCCCCAACCTCCAAACTAAGAAGAAAAAGTAGAGGCAGGCAACTATGACAGCAGCATGTTCATATCTCGGGCAACAGCGCTTTGCGCGCTTGCATAGTCAGCTATTCCCGAAACTGAGTAGCTTTTTGAGCCAACAAATACCGCGCCAAGAAGCTGAAGAAATTGCCCAAGAAGCGTTATTAAAGGTTTATCAGCGGCTTCAGACAGCGCTCAACAACAATGAAAGTTGGAGCGACCAGCACTTAGCTGCACTGACCTACGCTATTGCAAAAAACTTACTGGTGTCACGCGCGCGCCATTTAAAAGTGCGTTGGCAGTATCACGAACAGCAGCGTACTCAGCTCAGTCATGAACAACCCTGTAATGCCGAGCAAGCCATCATCAATGACGACATGCACCGTCACTTAGTAGCCGCAATTAATCGTTTGCCAGCTATTTGTCGCAACGTGTTTATCCTTCGCCAGATCCACAATAAACGCTATCAAGATATTGCTAGTGAACTGAATATCTCGATTAAAACCGTTGAAAATCATCTCGCTAAAGGCATGAAGCTGTGCCGTCAATATATGATTGAAGCAGTCCATGAGGAGTCTGCAAACCGCGCTATGGATACCAGCGTATGCAAATAGAAGATTGGATAGTTCACGACATTCCGGAGCACATCATTGCCCAAGCCTCAGACTGGATCATTCAGCTCGACCGGCTTGAGCAAGATGCCAGCTATGCCATGTCTGACCATGAAAACCAACGTTTGCGGCAACAGTTTTACGACTGGCTTAATCAAGATCAACTCAATCAACTAGCCTTCTTACAGCTTTCTGAAATGTGGGCGAAGTCATCTATGCTGCGCCATCTTGAGCACATGATCGATAAATCAGAAGTGATTCAATTCCCAACCATGCCGAGCCGCCCCCAGTTCGAGCCGGAGCTGCGCCCAAGCTTTGCCGAGAATGGTGATATGGCATCAGCGCCAGCTTGGATGTATCCAGTGGTGATTGGCTTGGTAGTGATTGGTTCACTGGCGCCATTACTGCTCTAATAACCCCTCAAGAAAAATTGTTCGAAAAAAAATTACCCTGACATAGGGGTATTTCTGATCTCATGCGTTTATGACCTGAATTACACATTCAGTTAATCATCATGCGAGAGATTGATCATGAACAATTATAATAAGTCAGTATCGACCCCGACTAAATTAACGAAAGTAGCTACTGCAGTAGCACTCGTGCTGTCATCGCAAGCCTTTGCGCAAGACACCACCACCGAAGAAGGCGACGCCATTCAACGTGAAGGCGTAGAAAAAATCACCGTTGTTGGTTCTAACATCAAAAACGCTCAAGTCTCTGAAGCACTGGCGGTATCCGTCATCAATGCCGAAGAAATTGGTGAGCTCGGGGTCGAATCACTCGACGACCTGTTGCAACTGATTCCAGAAAACGGCCAAAACTTCCTGAGTGAAGCAAATAACATTTCCGGTGGCGTCAACTCAGCGCGTGGTGATGTCGGTGCGTACAACTTACGTAACTTAGGGACAGGTAACACGCTGGTGTTACTGAATGGTCGACGGATGGTCAACGCAGCCACCTACCAAACCGAAGAAGTGGGCGGCAGCTTTGTGCCGGTTAACTCAGCCAACGTCAATATGATCCCGATTTTCGCGCTCGACCAAGTGCAAGTGCTGCGTGACGGTGCTTCTGCAATTTATGGTGCCGACGCCGTTGCCGGTGTGGTTAACCACGTGGTGAAAAGTGATTTTGTCGGCTTTAATGTGTCGGCGCGCTATTCTGACTTTGAAAATTTCTCTAGCCCAGCGCAGCAATTACAAATTGAGTGGGGGCAAGATTTTAACGATGGCCGCACCAACGTCAGTGTGTTCGCTGGCTTCTATAAACGCGACAGGGTGAACTCGCAAGACGACGAACGTTGGGCCGACTCCGATTTACGCTGGCGTATCCCGGAAGGTTCTTTGTGGGCCGGTGATACACGCTTCCGCGGCGACAGCGCAAACTCGCTTTATGGCCAGTTCGACGTGATCACGCGTGCCTCAAACTCAGGACTCAACGGCACTATCACCGATACGGCTGGTGAGTTTGAAGTGTACCCAATTGGTGACCCACGTTGCCAATACACTCTGAATGAATACACCTGTGGCGCGATAGACGGGCAAGGCCTGTATCGTTACAACTTAAACGAAGACCGCGACCTGCGCTCGAAAATGGACCGCAGCAATATTTTTGTGTTCATCAATCATGAATTCGATAACGGCGTGGAGAGCTTTACCGAGCTATCCTATTACAAAGCCAATACCAATCTTCGCCGTCATCCAACTTCGTCCTTTACCGCCAACAAATTGCGGGTGGGTGCAGAAAACTACTACAACCCACTCGGACCCTGTGGTTCACCAAATCGACTCCCCGATGCGTTGATCCCAGGCGTACCTTGTAGCGGCTTAGAACTCGAAATTGATAACTACCGCTTTGCTGAGATTCCACGGGTGGTCAATAATGACGGCGACTCCTATCGCTTCTTGCAAGGCTTCCGCGGTGTTTGGGGGATGTGGGACTGGGAAGCGGCATTCACGCAATCGAAAGCCACGCAATCGGATGTAACCTCCAATCGGGTTTCCAATATCCTCATGGCCGAGGCATTATTTGACCCGACGCCAGCGGCTTACAACCCGTTCAGTGGTGGTGTGAATAGCAACATTGAGCGTGCCCTCATTGATGTCTATCGTAACAATGAAACCGAATTGACCATGGTCGATTTCAAGATTGCCAATCCGGCCATCTATGAATTGCCTGCAGGCCCAGTCGGTTTTGTGGTTGGTGCTGAATACCGCGAAGAATCATTCGACGATGATCGTGATCCGCGTCTTGATGGTACCATTCAGTTCACCGACTATTCGGGTACCACCTATCCGTTCGTGTCTGATGTGGTGAACTCGAGCCCAACCCCTGACAGCAGCGGTAGCCGCGATGTCATGTCACTGTTCGCCGAATTCCAAATCCCGGTTACTGAAACGCTGGATGTGCAAGCGGCACTGCGTTATGAAGATTTCTCCGACACCATCAGCACCACCGTTGGTAAATTTGCCTTTGGTTGGCAGCCAGTCGACAACTTCATGCTACGCGGCTCGTGGTCAGAAGCTTTCCGTGCGCCTAACTTGGTGACCATCAACGAAAGTATCGTGGCGCGGAACAATACCCGTACCGACTATACCTGTTTATATGCGGCTGAATTCGGTGGCGACCCGAACCAAGACACCTTAGATTGTGACGCTCCGGTGCAGCGCGTGGCCCAAGGCAGTAACCAATTGGTGCCGGAAGAGTCGACTAACACCAATATCGGTATTGTTTACGATGCCACCGACGATCTCACCCTGACCGTGGATTTCTGGACCATCGAGAAAGAAAATACCATCGGTTTGTTCGGTGAAGAGAACCATTCGTTGTTAGACCTGGTACTGCGCCTGCAAAATGGTTTGAGCAACTGTGACACCGCAACCTTTAACCCAGCAATCATCCGCGGTGATGTTGACCAAGGCACCGCTGGCTTCTATCAAGCGGCAGGTATCTGTCCGGGTGGCGTGATCAGCCAAGTGACCGACCAGTACGCCAACCTTGATACCCGCAAATTAGCCGGTTATGACATTGGTTTGTACTACACCCTAGATACTGACTATGGCCGCTTTAACTTCAAGTATAACGGTTCGTTCTTAGAGAAATTTGAGCAAGCCGCTGGCGGTGATGCTGCCGTATTGGTTGAAGCGCAAGCCAGTGGCCTATTGCCGGCTTCGTACCCAGTCACCGGGTTCGCCGATCTAATCGGCCGCGATGGCAACCAAAAAGAACGCCATTCAGTGCGCGCCGCTTGGCGCAAAGGTGATTATGCGGCATCCTTAACCGGTAACCGCATCGGCAGCTTCTATCAAAGCGGTTTGACCTTGAACGACGGTACCCGCTATGTGATCCCAGCGATGACCACGTTCAATGCCACATTTGACTACAATATCAAGCTGAATGAAGCCGATACGCGCTTCCGGTTTGGTGTGGTCAACCTATTTGATGAGCGTGCGCCACTTGCCGACGGCTCTTTTGGCTTCTTTGCTGATGCCCATCGTGACTACGGCAGACAGTTCTATATCGACGTAAGTGCGCGATTTTAATTAACTGACCCTAGTTAGGATGTAATCATGCACGCAACTGATACGTGCGCCCCTGAGCGGGCGCGCTACCAAAATATTGGCCTGTTACTCGGGCCAATCATTTTCTTCCTGATGATGCTGCTGGATCGCAGCCAAACGGTGATGGAACCAGCCGCCTGGCGGGTCGCTGCCGTAGGGTTGTGGATGGCAGCGTGGTGGGCCACCGAAGCCGTATCGGTTCCGGTGACAGCGTTCTTGCCGATGGTGATGTTCCCGTTTTTGGACGTCGCCTCAATGGCGGAAACCACACGCCACTATGCCAACCCAATCATCTATTTATTTTTAGGCGCGTTTATTCTCGCGATTGCAATTGAAAAATGGCAATTACACAAGCGCATCGCCTTAGCTATCCTGTCGATTACCGGTACCGATGGTAAGTTTTTGATCGGCGGCTTTATGGTGGTGGCAGCGCTGCTATCCATGTGGATGACCAACACCTCTACCACCATGATGCTGATGCCGATTGCCTTGTCTGTTGCCAATATGATTGCGCAAGAAAACCAGCATTTGAATGACCGCCAAATCAAAGCCTTCCAAAAAGCCATGCTGTTGGGCTTAGCTTACGCGGCCACGATTGGTGGCTTAGCCACCCTGATTGGCACCCCACCCAACGCGCTATTAGCGGCATTTTTGGTGGAAAACTACGACATTCAAATCACCTTCGCCAACTGGATGCTGGTGGGTGTACCGGTGATGGTAGTGATGTTGCCACTGGCCTGGTATTCGCTGACGCATATCAGCTATAAAGTGGATATCCCGGCCAACCCCGAAGTCAACGAGCACATTAAAAATATGGTGGCAGATTTAGGCCCTATGACCAAGGCTGAAGCCCGCGTTGGTTTGGTGTTCTTGCTGGTGGTGAGCTTCTGGATCTTGCGACAGCCCATTTCAACCTGGTTTGGTGTCGACTTTTTAACCGACACCGGCATCGTTATGACCGCGGCATTGTTGCTGTTTTTGCTGCCGAGTGGCTCGCAAAAACAAACCCAATTGCTGACCTGGGAAAACGTACAAGGCTTACCGTGGGGTGTATTGGTGTTGTTCGGTGGCGGCTTAAGCCTGGCCGCTGCAGTGTCTGATTCTGGGCTAGCCGCATGGTTAGGTAGCAGCTTGATGCCATTGGGTGCCTTTGGTGTACTCGCATTAGTTCTGGCCGCAACTGGCTTGGTGATATTCCTCACCGAACTGACCAGTAACGTAGCTACCGCGGCAACATTCTTGCCGGTAGTTGCCGCAGTAGCACTTGAGCTTGGGGTATCGCCGTTGCTGCTCTGTGTACCAGTCACCTTGGCCGCTAGCTGTGCCTTTATGTTACCGGTTGCTACGCCACCGAATGCCATTGTGTTCGCCTCAGGCAAGTTAACCATTCCAGACATGGTACAAGCAGGATTCCTGCTGAACATTATTGGTATGGTGCTGTTAACACTGGTGGCGATTTGGTTGGCACCGATGGTCTTTATTGCATAACACGGGAGTTGCTTGATGATGACTAAATGGTTGGTCAGTTTGTTCGCGCTCGCGCTGTTAGTAGCCCCTGTTCAAGCGGACAGCGATAATAAACGGGTATTGTTTGTCGGCAACAGCTTTAGCTTTTACAGCAATGGTATTCACAACCACTATGCCAACCTGATCCGTGCCGATGACAGTTGGCAAGCGGGTGAACACCGCGTACGGCTGCTGACGCTGTCAGGTGGGCATATTCACGAAACCGGTCGATTGTTGAATAGCTACTTGAGTAGCGGCGACGATGACTGGGATATCGTGGTGCTGCAAGGGCATAGCACCGAACCGGTGAGCAAGGCCAAATCGGAGCGCTTTGAGCTGGTGATGGAACGCATGATAAGCTCCTTGAAAGAGCGCACCATTCGCCCAGTGCTATTTATGACCTGGGGCTATCAGGGTGATGCCGACATGGGTGCTGCGTTGCAACGCGCCTACGAAAAAGTCGGCAAAGCCAATGACACGCTGGTAGTGCCGGTAGGCGCAGCCTTCGCCGTGGCGAGCCACCAGTACCCCGATATCAACCTGTTAGTTCCCGATGTGCGCGGCGTCAGCTCCAACGACAATGACGCCGAGCTCACCTACCGCCGTGATGTCAAACACCCCAGTGTAGCTGGCACCTACCTCGCCGCCTGCGTGTTTTACGCCAGCCTGCATCAGCGTAGCCCCGAGGGCAACCTGTTCCACGCCGACCTCGACCCAGACACTGCCCTGAAGCTGCAACAGCTCAGCTGGCAGGTGGTCAGCGCCTATTTTGGCTTTACTGCGGATAAAAGCACAGCAGGCTAAATGCCTGCTGGGTTTTATTCTATGTTTTGGATCTGCTCCCGCATCTGCTCAATCAGCACTTTCAGCTCCACCGCAGCGGTGGTGACGTCGGCGCTAATGGATTTAGAGGCTAAGGTGTTCGCTTCGCGGTTGAACTCTTGCATCATGAAATCGAGGCGACGGCCGCACGCGCCACCCGCGCCCC
>CAYXGO010000008.1:0-26503 GCA_964464575.1 uncultured Pseudomonas sp.
AGTGGCTATCGAAATGATTTTCGATAGCGCCTTTGCTCGAATGCGTGACAAAAATGATTTCAGTCAAGCCAGCCGCGGCGCATTCTTCCACCACGAACTGAATTAACGGCCGGTCCACCAGCGGCAACAGCTCTTTGGCTATTGCCTTGGTGGCCGGTAGCATCCGTGTGCCTAAACCAGCAACCGGGATGACAACTTTCTTAACCATGCTACCTTCCTTCATCAACCAATCCTGGTTATTTCTTCGCTTGCTCGCCTAACCCTTCATGCTCAGCAATGCTTCCAAGTTCCTGATCAATACCTTGCTCAATAGTGGTTGGCTGCATGCGCTCAGCGCCGTGCATCCAGCGCACTAACATGCCGGAAATCAGCCAGAGTACCGCTGCAAACACCAACAAACCTACACCAACACCACCGAATACCATCAGTAAGCCTGAGTATTCTGGGGCTAAGCCAATAGCCGCCGCCACTTGATGCGAGAAGGTATAACCCGCTGCGTTCTCACTGAAGGCGCCGACTAAACCAGCTAAGAAACTGGCAATGGCCGGCATCAAGAACCAAATACCCATGACTAACGAGGCTAAACGCAGCGGTGCGAGTTTGGTCATTAACGACAAGCCGACCGGTGAAATACAGAGTTCACCCAAGGTATGGAACAAATACGCCAGCACCAACCACATCATGTTGGCCTTGCCATATAACTGAATTTCGTACAAACCGAAAATGAGGAACATGAAACCAATGGCGGTCAGTACTAAGCCCGCAAAAATTTTAATCGGTGCGTCAGGGCTCTTATCGCGCTTGTGCAACGCCACCCACAATACCGAGAACACCGGCGCGAACAGCAAAATAAATAGCGGGTTCAATGATTGGAAGTAACCGGCTTTGATCTCGGTATCACCAAGCATACGGTCGGTGTAATCTTGCGCATAAATGTTCATCAAACCACCGGCTTGCTCAAAGGCCAACCAGAACACCGTCACAAACACAAACAGGAACATGATCACTCGCAAGCGATCAAACTCCACCTTAGTCAGTGGCTTTTTCACCCCACCGGCATTGAGTTTGTCTTGTTGCGCGCCGGGCACTTTACCGATATCGCCCAAAAAGCGTTGGAACAGCATCAGCTGGGTGACCACCGCTAAGGTCATACCGACGCCGGCAGCAAAGTAACCCCAACGCCAGCCGTAGTCAGCGCTTTCACCTAAGGTAGAGGTCACGAATGGCGCTAAGAATGCACCTAAGTTAATACCCATGTAGAAAATTGAGAAGGCACTGTCACGACGGGCATCGCCTTGTGGGTACAAATCGCCAACAATGGTGGAGATGTTCGGCTTAAATAAACCGTTACCGGCAATAATTAGGCCTAAACCCACATAAAACAGATCAATGGAATGTGGAGTGGCAGCAAACAGAGTGAATTGCCCCGCTGCCATCAAAATACCACCGATCAAAATAGACTTACGTTGGCCCAGATAGTTATCGGCCAACCAGCCGCCTAACAGCGGCGTAAAATACACTAAACCGGTGTAGTAACCGTATAGTTTCAGTGCATCGCCTTGGCTCATACCAAAGCCTGGATTGAGTGATTCGGTGGCAGCAACTAATGTCAGCACTAACAGTGCGCGCATGCCGTAATACGAGAAGCGTTCCCACATTTCGGTGGTAAACAGCACATACAGACCTTGTGGATGACCCCACAAAGTTCCTTTCGATGGCCCCTGGCTCATACGATGTCCTCTTGGTTATTGTTGTTATCAGCACAGAATTGCTGAGCGCAGACGGGCTTTTATAACGCATGAACCTTGCATGGTGCAAGGTTCATCGGTAGCGCATGCGGTAATTAATGCGACAAATCAGTCAAACTGGTCGTAGAAATCCTCGTCCAGCTCGTCCTCCTCGGTTTGTGGCAGTGCCGGCGGATTGCCGTCATAAACCTTGTTGCGCCAATTTTGGAAGTACGCTTCACGGACAAAACTATAGGAATCGAGTGAGTTCTGCATCAATGCTTGTTGTTCTTGCAAGCGCAAACGCGTGTCCAGTGCTTTCACCACCAGGCGGGCAAAGGATACCCCGCCATCAAGGTTATCAATGGGGAAATAGGTACCGTCGACGATATCACCACTACGGTCAATCACCACCGTTGGGCCTAACCCCGGCAGCATCACATAAGGACCATCAGCAACACCCCAACTGGCTAGCGTTTCACCGAAACTCTCCGGTTTAGGCTCAATACCGATTTCACTGGCGACATCGAAGATACCCAACAAACCTACGGTGCTATTAATGGTAAAGCGCCAGAAACTTGAGCCGGCATCAACAAATTTACCCTGCAACACGTTGTTGACCAGGTAAGAAGGTTCACCTAAGTTGTCCACCACATTACGCAAACCGCGGCGACCTGGCTCGGGGATCTTGCCGTAGGCTTGTGCTGCCGGCCAGAGAATCGCTTCATCCAGCTCTTGGTTGAAATCCCAGATATCGCGGTTTAGCGTCTCGATGGGATCACGTGGGTCGGCATATGGGTCATTGGGGCTACTGCTGCAGGCACTGACGCTAAGCGCCAACAGCGCCAGCAGCAAAAAACGTTTTATCACCTATCACTCCTTTAATCGGTGCCTTGGGCACTCACATCAATCACCAGTTCCACCGCTTCTGTACCTGCTGCCACCACTTTCGGGGTGGCATTGAGGTCGCCCGGACCAGCTTCAATTTGTTCATCACTGGATATACGTGCCATCACTTGCCATTGATCAAGTGAGGCTAAATTGTAGTCATCGAGCATGGCATTGGCATTGCTTAACTGAATGGTCAGCGGAAACTCGCTGACTGGCTGGCGGATCACCGCGGCTGGCATAGCTGCGCCACTGGGTGCACGCACATACACAAACAAACTGCCATTGGCCGGAACTTGCGCCGCCGCTGCCTCGGTAATAGTGACCGTAACGGCGATACCTTGTTCAGCCAGACGCTGTTGCTGCTCGGCATCAGCAATAGCCGTTATAATAGCAGCACGCCGCGGATCATCGTCAGTCAATTGTTGTAACAAGAGGTTCCAAGCGAACACCGCCTGTTGCCAGTCGCCACGCTGAAAGGCCACCACACCCAGCAATGACAAGCCTTCTAAATTGGCCGGATCAAGCTCAAGCATGCGGCGCAAAATACGTGCGGCACGACTAATCTGTTCAGCTTCGCCCAGTGTTACCAGCAACCGTGCGTAGCTGCCCAGCGTACTTAAGCGGCTATCATCTAATCGATAGGATTTTTCATAAGCCTCAAGTGCTTGCTCATATTGGCCAAAGCGAGTCATCAACTCGGCATACACCATCCAGGCCACCGCATCATTGGGCTCGCGCATCAGCTTTAAGCGCAAGCCTAGTGCCACTTGGTCAATTTCGGCAGGGTCAAGGTCTACTTCAGCTGTGGCGCCGATACCCATGATCTGAGGCAACACTTTAGGCCCTAATTGTGGCAATTGCTGACTGGCTTGAATGGCTTGTTGCTGCAAGCCATAACTGCCGAACAGGCCATAGCCGATGGCACCGAGCACCATCACCAGCAGTGCTGTCAACCATAAGCCACTACCGACACGTTGGTCGTGTACTTGTTCCAGTGCTGAGTTCTCACTGACAAATCGGCGATCAAGCTCATTGCGACTGCGTTGTGCCGCTTGCTCAGTTAAATAACCGTCGCGAACCTCCTGCTCAAGTTCAGCGATACGCTGCTCGTATAGCTCACGATTAACATCCAATCGTGTGCGCTGCTGTTCCTGTTGTCGCCGCCCGCTAATCAGCAGCATAACGCCTGCACTAAGCACCGCCGCGACTAACATCATCCACAATAACCAACTACTCATGATTTACTGATCCTGTGCTGGTGAGGACTGCCGTAACTGCGCTAAGGCAGCTGCTTCCTCGGCGGTTAATTCGCTACTATCGTGACGTTTACGCGCTATCACGCTGATCACCAGCGCACCGATAATCAGCAGCGCCAGCGGCCCGAGCCACAATATCAGCGTGGCGGCGGTTAATGGTGGCTGATAATGGGCGAAATCACCGTAACGTGCCACCATGTAGTCAATGACCTGTTGTTTGGTCGCGCCTTCTTGCACCATGGTGTAGGTTTGGTCACGTAAATCTTTGGCCAGCGGCGCATCAGAATCAGCAATAGCTTGATTTTGACACTTTGGACAGCGTAGCTCGCCAATCAGCTCACGAAATAAAGCTTCCTTGGCCGGATCGCTAAATTGGTAGGTTTCGAGATTGGCGCTGTGCGAGGTGTTTGGCAGCATGGCCAGCACCACCAGCAGCGCCAACAGTCGTAACAGATAGCTCATGATTGCGGCTCCATGCTGGTGTTGGTGCCGTTATAGTCGGCCATCAATTCGCTATACATGGGCCCAATCACTTGCTGCCAGACCCGCTCATTGACATCACCGACATGGCGATAACGAATGCGACCTGCGGCATCAATCACGAAGGTTTCAGGGGCGCCATAGACACCAAACTCAATAGCAACCCGCCCGCTTTCGTCAAACAGATTAAGCTGGTACGGGTCACCCAAGGTATTTAACCAGTTGACGGCTTTACTGCGTGAGTCGTCTTTATAGTTTAAGCCAACAATGTATACGCCCTGTGCGGCTAATTGATTCAAATACTCATGCTCCGCACGACAGGTTGGGCACCAGGTTGCCCACACGTTGAGTAACATCGGCCGGCCGCTAAGTACCTGCTCAGTATGTATCACACGGGTATCGTAGATATCCGGCACGGTAAAGCTCGGTACCGGCTTACCCACCAGCGCCGAACTCAATTCCGTGGGGTCGGAAAATAATCCGCGCAATAAAAACCCAACTAGCAACAAAAATGCCAGTAGTGGTAAGGCTAATACCGCCCAGCGCCATGATCCTGCGGTCTGTTCAGTCATAGCCTAGCCTCCACGGCGGCCGCTCGACGCTGCGAACGATAGCGTTTATCACTCATCGCCAAGGCGCCGCCCAACGCCATTAAAATGGCACCTAGCCAGATCCAGCGCACCAGTGGTTTGACATAAATACGCACCGCCCAAGCTTGGCTGTTGTCATCCAAAGGTTCACCCAAAGCGACATAGAGGTCGCGGGTGAAGCCAGCATCGAGGCCTACTTCGGTCATACTCATGCGTTGCACGGTGTAAAAACGTTTTTCGGTGACTAAGTCAGACACTTTACGGCCATCGCGCCAGACACTGAATTCAGCATGGTCAGTCAGATAATTCGGCCCTTGTTGCTGACTGAGTAGGTCAAAGCGGAATTCGTAGCCCTGCACCACAGTAGTATCACCTGGTGCGAGGCGCACATCACGCTCTACCTCGTACTGGCTCACAGCGGCAATACCCACCAAGGTGACAGCAAAGCCCAAATGGCCCAAAATCATGCCCCAATGGCTGCGGCCTAATTTGGTCAAGCCGGCAATACCTTCGCCGCGTTGCTGAATACGCAAGCGCAGTTCTTGCACTAGCGTTAACACAATCCACAGCGCCAACACCAAGCCCAGCCAAGTCATGGCCTGCACTTGATCGGCCAAAATATACGGCAAGGCATAGCCCAAGCTAATGGCTAACACTAAGGCCAAGGCTAAGCCACCGAGGAGCGGTTGCAGCTCTTGCCGACGCCAGCGGAACAATGGACCAAGCCCCATCAACAGCACAAATGGCACAATCAGCCAGGTAAACATCTGATTGAAGAATGGTTCGCCAATAGAAATGGAGCCTAAACCAAGTTCTTTGTGCACCAGCGGTAACAAGGTACCCAGCAACACCACGAAGGTAGCAGCCATCAGCAATAAGTTATTGCCGAGCAACAGCACTTCACGTGATTTCACTTCATACTTGGTTTGGCTACCCACCGCCCCAGCGCGCAGAGCGAATAGCAGCAATGAGCCACCAATAACCACCGCCAATAAGGCTAAGATAAATAACCCACGGGCCGGGTCAGTGGCAAACGCATGCACCGATACAATCACCCCGGAGCGCACCAAAAAGGTGCCTAGCAAGCTCAAACTAAAGGCGGAAATAGCGAGTAACACGGTCCACGCTTTGAAGGCACCACGCTTCTCAGTTACTGCTAACGAGTGGATCAGTGCGGTACCGACCAGCCACGGCATAAAGCTGGCGTTTTCGACCGGGTCCCAGAACCACCAACCGCCCCAACCGAGCTCGTAATAGGCCCACCAGCTGCCAATAGCAATACCTAAGGTGAGGAAGCTCCACGCGGCAGTGGCCCATGGCCGTGACCAGCGCGCCCATGAGGCATCGAGTTTACCGGCCATTAAGGCGGCAATGGCGAAGGCAAAAGCCACTGAAAAACCGACATAGCCCATATACAGCAACGGCGGGTGAATGATCATGCCGGGGTCTTGTAATAGCGGGTTTAAGTCGCGACCATCGACTGGGATCATCGGTAGCGCCCGATCAAACGGGTTAGACACCGACATCATAAACAGATAAAAACCAACGCTAATTAAACCTAGAATGGCCAATACCCGCGCCATCATGGTCACTGGCATACGCTTGGAAAACAGCGCTACCGCTGCAATCCAGCCCGCCTGCATCAGCATCCATAATAAGAATGAGCCCTCGTGCGAGCCCCACACCGCGGTAATACGGTAGGCTAACGGCAGCGCCGTATTGGAGTTAGCAGCGACATAAGCGATGCTAAAATCGTGCACCACAAAGGCCCAAGTGAGCGCAATATAGGCCAGTAAGGTAAACAGGAATTGCCCGTACGCCAGCGGCTTTGCCAGTAACATGGCACCGCTATGCCCACGGCTAGCGCCCCACAACGGATATATAGCCAGCACCAGCGAAAACGCCAGCGCCAGCGCCATGGTAATTTGCCCAAATTCAGCAATCATTTAGTTGCCTCCTGAAGGCGGTTTAGTATAGGCCTCATTACTATTCGGATTGACGTGTTTAATACCTTTCATGGCCTCAGCGAGTTCTGGCGGCATGTACTCTTCGTCATGTTTAGCGAGCACTTCAGTTGCTTTAACAACGTTGCCTTCTTGCAACACACCTTGCGCCACAATCCCCTGACCTTCACGGAACAAATCCGGCAAGATACCCTGATACAGCACCTTCACCGTAGGCCCAGTGTCGGTGACCAAAAACTCCACCTCAAGGGTATTGGCATCGCGCTTCACGCTGCCTTCCACCACCATACCACCGACGCGCAGGCGTTGCCCGACCTGGGGTTTATGCTCGCCTTCGAGCATTTGCGATGGGGTATAAAACAAATCAACGTTTTTACTCAGTGCTAGCAAAATAAAGGTCATGGCAATGCCAACCCCCACCACCAACGACAGCACCATCGCCAAGCGCTTTTTCCGACGTGGGATCATCAGCGGTTCTCCTGCTGTTGTTGTTGGCGTCGCGCTAAACGTTGTTGCCGTTGCGCTTGTTGCTGCGCGGCCTGGTGCAACTGCTTACGCACCATGCGACCATGCCATACCAGTGCCAATAAAGCCGCGGCAGTAACGCCGTAGCTCAACCACACATAGAATCCATAGCCACCCATGGCAAAAAATTCCGTCACACTACTAAAGGCCATAACTACTGCTCCTTAACCTTCGCGCCTACCAACAGCTGTTGCACCCACGGCCGATGCAGCTCTTGCCGCAAAATTTCGTGGCGCAAACGCTGAGTGATAAACGCTGCGGTCATTAACATAAAGCCAAAAATACAGACAAATAACGGGATATACATTTCCGGCGGCATCGACGGCTTGGCAAATTTGGTGATAGTTGCGCCTTGATGGAGTGAATTCCACCAATACACACTGAAGTGGATAATCGGAATATTAACCACGCCCACCAGAGCCAAAATACTGGCGGCTTTGGCGCCGGTACGATTATCGCTAAAGGCATGATACAACGCCAACACGCCTAAATAGAGGAATAGCAGGATCAACTGCGAGGTCATCCGCGCGTCCCACTCCCACCAGGTACCCCACATGGGTTTACCCCAAGCAGCACCGGTGAGTAAGGAAATAAAGGTCAGCACCGCGCCAACGGGCGCTATGGCAGCGATAGACCATTCGGCAGTACGAATTTGCCAGACTAACGCTACTAAGGCAGCAATGGCCATACCGGTGTAGGTACCCATAGATAACATGGCCGATGGTACGTGGATGAAGATGATGCGGTAGCTATCTCCTTGTTGGTAGTCGGGTGGCGCAAACAGCAACCCCCAACCAATACCAACCAACAACACCAGCAAAGCACTCGCAGTTAACCAAGGCAGCCAGCGCCCCAACAGGTGATAGCTTGCTTCGCCTTTTGCATACGGATGTAACCATCGCCACATATCAGTTCACACTCACTTTAATGGCGGCCGCCACTGCCAACGGCGCCAAGGTTAGGGTCAATACCATGAAACCAGCAAGAAACAACAACTGACCAATGGCTGGCATACCCAATAGACTACTGTCTACCGCCGCTGTTGCAAATATCAACAAAGGGATAAACAGGGGTAGTAGCAGTAAGCTGAGCAGTGCCCCACCACGCCCCAAGCTAACCGTCAGCGCTGCACCGATAGCGGTCATTGCGCTAAGTATTGGAGTACCCAACAGTAGCGTCACCATCAGTGTTAGCCAGCCGTCGATCGGTAGCTTTAATAATAACGCACAAAACGGCGACAGGATCACCAGTGGTAGCCCACTGAGTAACCAATGCGTGCCAATTTTAGCCAGTGCCAGCAGCTCTAGCGGCGCCGGTGACAGCACCATTTGCTCAAGGCTGCCATCGAGATAATCATCGCGAAATAGTCGCTCTGAACCGAGCAATGATGCTAACAACGCGACTACCCAAATCACCCCAGGGGCAATGCGACCGAGAACCTCATGGCTGGGCCCAACGGCAATCGGGAATAGCGTCACCACCATCAGTACAAACAACAATGGATTGATACTATCGCTCTTACGCCGCATTGCGACTTTAAAGTCGCGTTGCATCAGTGCCACTACCAAGCTGCGATAACTGGCCTTATTCATAACCGAGCTCCGCATCGACATGTTTGATCGACAATCGTTGTAACGCGCTGGGTTGCCAGCTCAACGCTTGATGTGACGTCAGAATGATACTACCGCCACCCTGCACATGGGCAGCGAAGCGTTGCTGCAACAGCTCAATGCCGCGAGTGTCTAGCGCGGTGAAGGGTTCATCGAGGATCCATAATTGCGCCGGGCTACTCCACAAACGCGCGAGGGCAATGCGGCGCTGCTGACCAGCCGACAACTGCTGTGCTGGAATGTCTTCCAAGCCCAGTAAACCAACAGTTTCGAGAGTTTGCCATGGGTCATCGAGGTAAGCACCATCGAGTTGTGCTTGAATGGCCAAGTTTTCTAAGGCGGTAAGTTCCGCTTTTACCGCGGCTTTATGGCCAATAAATAGCAATTGTCGGCGCCAGTAATCTGGATCATCGATGCTGTGTTGCGGAAATAACTGCACCTGACCGGCTTGCGGTTTCAGTAACCCCGCAATAATGCGTAGCAAGGTGGACTTACCGGCACCGTTGGGACCTTCAACATGCAACACGGCGCCAGCACCTACACTGAACGACAACTCAGTGAATAACGTTCGCCCAGCGCGAACCGAGCTTAATTGCTGTGCAGTGACCAACAGCGACATGTCGAATAACACCCTACTACCATCGGTTTTGAATGCGCCGATGGTAGCACAGGTGCGGTGCGTGGGAGAACCAAAACCGTCTAGTTTTCGGTCATCAACACCGAGTTTTGATCCAGGTTACTCTGTAAGTTGCGAACCGCTATGCTGCTCGGACTAAAGGTAAAGCCAGCCTTGGTGAAGAAAATATCAAAGTTGCTACCCGCTGGAATGCCATTACAGGCAAAACTACCGGTATCGGCGTTACCTTGTTTGGAGTAGCTGCAGCTGACATTCAGGTTGTTGGTGGTTACCGCCACATCGCGGAACTGGGTTGAACGACACGCCGCGCCAGTAATCTGTAGGCAGTTAATTTCACCGGTCACCGAGTATAACGCGGTGGTGCCGGTGCTGGCTTGCACGGTAACATTCACGGTGCTGGATAAAGTGGTAATGTCGTTGGGATGAATCGGTGGGGTACCGAGCACGCTCGCATTACCCTCTGAGGCCATCACCGTCATCAATGAACTACCGGTGGTCTTGGCGCCAACGCGGCCACGCGAATAAGTGCCGTAAAAGTCTAGGTCTGGGTCAACAATAGTTTGAATCGGCTCATTGGTAATATCAGCCACTGCATCATTACCAGCCATCCATTCCGCCAACAAGGTCAGGTTGACTTCGTAAAACGGTACTTTAGCTAACCAGTCTTGTTCGCCATTGTTAATCGCATCCCGAATAGCCTGCAAATGCTCAGCTGACATAGTGTCTAAATACACCCCACGACCAATCATTTGGTAGGAACCCGGGGTGACGGTAATATCTCGGTCGCTCGGAGCGCTGGGTAAATTTTCGCCCATCACCAGCGCGCGCACCACCGCCTGCACATAATCGGTGTACGTAGCAGCACCCACTTGGTCAATCAAATAGTCGGCACTGGTTGCCGTGAGTGCTTTAAATTGCCAATCAGGATACATGGCATAATAGCCATCAATACGCCGCATGCGGCACGATTCCAGATACACATCATTCGGCCCCGCCTGGACAAAATCGCCAAATAGTAAGCCTTCAAAAAACGTTGGGGCGGCTTTGAAATGGCGATGATTGCCATACACTGAGCGATTACTGAGTGCCTCTTCACGATATACCGTGCCGTTATTAAACATATCTAAATTATCATGATGGTCCCGGCAGCATTGGGTGCATAGTTCAGGCTGATTAGCATCGGCTGGCGCACCCATGCGCTTGCGCTCCGGCTGGCCGCCGTTCGGGTCGAGCGTTAAGCGACCATCAATCAGGGTCAAGCGATTCGGCGCGTAACCACCATCGCCTAACTCAGTGAACACACAATTGCAGTTGACCGTGACAAAATCTTCAACTCGCTGGGTTTGTGTGGCTTGGTCGTAAGTCACGGTATCGAACGTCACCTGCAATTTATCACCACTACGCTGCACCGTGGGTGTCGGCCGCGTGGTTTCTTTAATTTGATAAATTTGCGCATTGTCATCGGTGGTTAAGCGCACCGCGATAACTTCGGGGGCCGCGCCTGGGTTATAGATCACTTGCGGCTGCGAACGCGGCGCCGGAGGCGTCACTACGAGCCCACCATCACGCGAGGTAATTCGGCCTAGCCAGGCTTCCATAGTCAAACTATCGCTGTCACCACCACGTGCCGTCCAACTAATACTGATGGTCGCCGCTTTCGCATCAGGCAGCGCTGGTAACGGATCAGGTAAACCCGCGGCGCCGGTCGTTAGCCAACTGCCATTAAAATAGAACGGCGCGACCGTCCAGGTCATGCTGTAATCTTTACCATCGCGACTGAGTGTTTCGCTACCCCCGGTAATATCTGCATAAGGCGTAAACCGTAACGTCTCTAACCGTTGTTGAGCAATTTCGAGAGCTGCCGTGCGTTCTGCAGCGCGGCTCGAACTTTGAATAAAAGTACGCTGCAAAGCGACTAAACCAGCTACACCCACGGCGATGATCACCAAGGCAACCAACAATTCAACGAAGGTAAAACCACGCAGCCGGCGCTGTGCCGACACTGTTCGTTTAGAAATCATGCCAACTTCCTCCAATTCGATAAACGCGCCGGAAGGCGTCATTGGTGACCAAGTTGCTCAGCACTTCGCCGCTGTAACGCACAGTCAAGTTACCATTGGATAAATCGGGGTCTCGATTAGACATCACTGCGCCATTAATCACCGCACCACCATTCATTTGAAAATCGTATTGGGTCAAATTACCCGGCGTGGCGAAGGAAAAACCAATACCAAATATCTCTGCGCCACCATTCATGGTTAAGTCGGCATCTTGAATGATCAGCGCCACCGGATTTTCAACCGAGCCAATTTGATCCCCCGCACCCAAGCTACAGTCTCCGGTGACCCAAATCAGGCCGGTGGAGGTTGGCCCCAAACTATCGCAGTTAGCGACTTCTGTGACTGCCATGTCGCGCAGTTGCTGCCAGTCAGCTTCGGGCACACCAAACAGGTACTCTAATAAATCGGCAGGAAAATTAGCATCGTTATCCAAAATATCCACACCATGATCACCGCGTTGGCTAAACGGCGAGGTAGCACAGTTGCCCTCACTAAATTCCTGCTGCCCACAGGTGGTGCCGTTGCCGTTAATATCGACATCACCACTGGTCCAAATAGACAGTGGCACGCCATCACCACCGCCATTGGGGTTAGCCACTACCTGAAAACTACCTGATACATTCATACTGCCGCGAATAGCCACAGGTACATCGGGTTCGGTACGGATTAACGGCATAATCGCCACTTGTTGCTGTACTGTGCGAGTCGCGCGGCCATCGGCCGAGGTCGCGGTTAAGCGAATATCAACAACGTCGATCTCGCCACGTGGCGTGTCCTCGTAACGTGTACCAACCAGCACCGCGGTATAACTGGCACCGGCCACGGTACTGGTAATGGTGCGGGTCAAATCGTCACGGTCGCTGTTAATCAGCATCACCACTTGTTCCAGCGCCGCTTCGGCAATCATAGCGGCTTCTTGGCTGGCCAAATGATTACGCATAATACGCTGCTCTTGCATCTTGAAGCGCGCAGTATAGAGCGTCACCAAAATGATAATGGCGAGCAGTAGCACCGATAATGTGAGGGTGGCAAAGCCTGTTTGTTTAGAACGCATTGCGGATCACCACGTCAGTTGCGAGTTGTCGTTGCAGCGTGTTGTCAGCCGGATTAGCGGTGGTGATGGCGACCGTGATGGTTTGTTCTAGCATGGCGCCACTGGTGCGTTCCGTGAGGCTAAAGCTTAAACTCTCCACCGCCACCATATCGGCACTGGTCAGTGACTGCCAGCCAGTACTGGCGCAATCAACTGCATCTTGACGACGCTGCACTTGACCGTCGAGCAACCGATAGCCGAATAATTCATTGCTACCATCAAAACTACCATTTTGATTGGCGTCATAGCTAAACAATACGCAACTCAGTAAGGCTTCGTCAGGGTGATTGCTAACCACAATGCTGTCGTCGAAATCGCTATTGGCAGTAGCCGGATCAACCACAATTAAATGCGCGTTAGACTGAGTTGCAAGCTGCGCGAATTCACCCCAATGGTATTGGCAAATATCGAGGTCAGAGCCGCCATCATCAACAAGCCCAGTGCCATAGTGATCATCAACTCAATCAGTGATAAGCCCTGCTGGGTGTGCCTACTTAGCATGCTGGATAACTCCCCACACCACCCACTTGGCACTGCCGCACACGGCCGAGGCCACTGATAATAATCCGCACTTCATCGGCAACAGCACCCTCACCACTACTCGGTAATTGATAGGATACGCTTCCAGCATGCCCTTCAGCTAAACCGCGCATACCATCAAAGCGGGTATAACTGCCAGCGCTAAAAGCCGCACCAGCCAGGGTCACATCGGTAAAATCTGTACTATTTTGTTGGCGCAGAATGCCATCGATACTGCAATCTTCGCTCAGGCAATTACAATCGTTGCGATCACTGACTACCGCACACCAATTGCCGCTGGCGCTGCTCCACACCACAAAACGATCGGTGCCGGTGCGCAAGGCATCAGAGCGGGCATATTGCAGCAGTGCATAGGATTCTTGCGCCGCCCCTTGCAAGCGCGCATTACGGGCGATCTCTAACATGGACGGCACGCCCACACCGAGCACAATAGCCAATATCGCTAAAGTCACCATCAGCTCTAATAAAGTGAATCCGTTTTTTACTCGCATTGCGTTACACACCGAAATAGCGTATCAAATAACAGTGTAGCTCAAGCAGGTTAGCTCGCGCCACAGACAACAACCATCATTATACGTCAGGAAGAATAAATGCAAGTTAAAAATTCGTTAAAAGGAATGACGCTCATAGAAGTCATGGTGGTGGTTACCATCATCGCTATTATTGGCGCGGTCGCCTACCCATTGTTTACCGATTATGTGCGTGAAGCGCGCCGTGCCGATGCAATTAGCCAGCTCTTAACGCTGCAATTGGCACAAGAAGAATATCGATTACGTAACAGCAGTTATGCTGAATTAGCGGTATTAGGTACCACCGTGAATAGTGAATTTTACGCCTTTAGCGTCACCAATGTAGGCGCTGAGACCTACAGTTTGACCGCTACCGCTATCGGTGCCCAAGCCAGCGATACTGAATGTGCCAGCATGACCATCAACCAGAACGACCAGCGTCCACCGGCCGCCTGCTGGTAGTTACAAAATACGAAGCTCGGGCGGAATAGAAAAGGTAATATTTTCTTCACGCCCAGCACGTTCTTCAACCCGCCGACCGCCCCACTGCTGCAGCTGTTCAATCACTTGCCGTACCAACACTTCCGGTGCTGAAGCACCGGCCGTGACGCCAACCCGCTCGACTGCTGTGAGCCAGTTCTGATCAATACAGCTGGCATCATCAATCAAATAGGCTGGCGTTCCAATTTTCTCAGCCAACTCGCGTAAGCGATTGGAATTTGAACTATTGCGCGCACCAACCACGAGTAGTAAATCGACTTCAGCAGCAATATCGCGCACTGCATCTTGGCGGTTTTGTGTGGCATAGCAAATATCGTCTTTGCGCGGCCCTTGAATATCGGGGAACTTGGCACGTAAGGCATCAATCACTTCAGCGGTATCATCTACCGATAAGGTGGTTTGGCTCATATAATGCAACTGCTGCGGGTTTTTCACCGTTAAGCGCTGCACATCAGTAACCGATTCGACCAAATAAATGCCACCCTGCGGGCTGTTATATTGCCCCATGGTACCTTCTACTTCAGGATGCCCAGCATGGCCAATCAACACACATTCTTGGCCTTTGCGGCTGGCTCGAGTGACTTCCATATGCACTTTGGTCACCAACGGACAAGTGGCATCAAATACCCACAAGCCGCGATCTTTGGCATCTTGACGCACTGCTTGTGACACCCCGTGGGCGGAGAAAATCACAATACTGTCATCGGGTACTTCGTGCAGCTCATCGACAAATACCGCACCGCGCGCCCGTAAAGAGTCCACTACGTATTTGTTGTGCACCACTTCATGGCGCACATAAATAGGCGGCTCAAAAATTTCTAATGCCCGCTCAACAATAGTAATAGCGCGGTCAACACCGGCACAAAAACCCCGCGGATTTGCCAGCACGATATCCATTACGGATTCACCTCAAGAATTTCCACCGCAAAGCGCACCTGCTGCCCTGCTAATGGATGATTAAAATCAATAGTAACGAACTGTTCGTTGATGGCCCGCACAATGCCCGGTAATTCCGTACCATCGCTTTGTGGGAAGGTAAAAATCTTGCCCACTTCGGGTTTATCGCCGATAAATTTAGTGGCATCCACTTGATAAATATTGTCGCGATTGGGTTGCCCGAAGGCATCCTCTGGCTCCAGCACAAATTCACGCTCATCACCGGCTTTTAAGCCCACTAAACAGGCTTCAAAGTTGGCGGTTAGATTGCCATCGCCCATGCGGCATTTAGCCGGCTTGCCCGCCATTTTGGTGCTGTCGGCAACGGAATCATCCATCAGTTTAATGGTGAAGTGGAAAATTACCTCACGGCCATGTTCAATCGGTAAACGTTTGATCATGACGACTTCTCTGGTGACGCTGGACCGCGTTCATCACGTTGCTCAAAAAACGCTTCGAGCAACATTAACGCCGCACCAATGGTGATAGCTGAATCAGCAACGTTAAACGCTGGCCAGTGCCAATCACCCACATAGACATCGAGGAAATCAATGACATAACCATACATAATACGGTCGATCACGTTGCCAATTGCACCCGAAATAATCAGTGCAAAGGCTAAATTTTGCCGCCACAGACCTACTGGATTACGCTTCAACCACACCACCAGTACCGCAGTAATGGCAATGGCTAAAAAGGTGAACAGATAGCGCTGCCAACCGCCTTGATCGGCCAAAAAGCTAAAGGCTGCACCATAGTTACGCACATAGGTCAGGTTAAAGTACGGCATTACTGCCACACTTTCGTACAGATCAAATACCCGGATCACCCACTGCTTAGTGAACTGGTCGATGACAATGAGTACTAGCGCAACCCACAAAAAGCGCAGGCCACTTGCAGTGGTATTAGTCACTTGATTAGGCAAAATAACGCTCCTCTCCAGCACCGTCGACATTCGTCACACAGCGCTGACATAATGTTGGATGGGCGGCAATGGTGCCCACTTCAGCGCGATGATGCCAGCAACGCTCACACTTAGCATGCGATGATTTTGCCACCTGCAGCCACAACCCCTTCAGTTCAGTCGGCTGTGCATCGCTTGGCGCCTGTTCAACCGCAGTGACCGTAGCCGCTGAGGTTAATAAGGCAAAGCGCAGCTCGTCACCCAAATGCTGGAGGCTCTGCGCCAGTTTGGGCTCCGCTAACAGTTGCACCTCAGCTTGTAACGAGCCACCAATCAATTCATCACGGCGCGCTTGCTCAAGTGCCGCGTTTACTGCATCACGCACTAACAGGACTTGCTGCCAGCGGGCGTTCTCGTCCGCGCTTACGGTGATAGCCTGCGCACCCTGATACCAGCTTTCGGTAAACACATAAGGCTTACGTTGGCTACCATCAGCAAGCTGTGGCGCCATAGCTTGCCAGATCTCTTGCGCGGTAAAGCTACAAATTGGCGCTAACCAGCGCACCAGCATTTCGGCAATGTGATACAACGCGGTCTGACAAGAACGCCGTGCTACTGATTCGCGCTTAGCGGTGTACTGACGGTCTTTGATCACGTCTAAATAGAAGCTACCCAGGTCAATCGAGCAGAACTGCATGAGCTTTTGCACCACCACGTGGAATTGATAGTCATCCAGCGCGGTTAAGATATCCTGCTGAATAGCCTGCGCCCGCGCTACGATCCAGCGGTCAATGGCGACCATATCATTGACTGGCACCAAATCATTGGCTGGGTTGAACTCGTTGATGTTGGCCAGCAAGAACCGCGCGGTGTTGCGCAAACGGCGATAGCTATCGGCTGCACGCTTTAAGATTTCATCAGAGACCGTCATTTCGGCCGAATAATCGGTGGCGGCTACCCACAAGCGCAGAATATCGCCGCCCAGTTTGTTCATGACCTCTTGCGGCGCCACCACGTTGCCGATGGACTTGGACATTTTACGACCTTGCCCGTCGACGGTGAAACCATGGGTCAAGACCTGCTTATACGGCGCTTGTTGGTACATCGCCACGCCAGTCAGCAGTGATGACTGGAACCAGCCACGGTGCTGATCCGAACCTTCGAGATATAAATCAGCCGGCCACTGCAAACCGGCAGTTTTATTCAGCACCGCTTCATGGGTCACACCCGAATCAAACCACACATCGAGCGTATCAGTGACTTTACGGTACAGCTTGGCTTCGGCTTCGCCGAGTAGTTCTTCTGGCTGCAAATCAAACCATGCTTGAATACCGCTCAATTCAATACGCTGCGCCACTTGCTCGAGCAACTCGAGCGTACGTGGATGCAGTTCATCAGTGTCTTTATGCACGAAAATAGCTATCGGATTACCCCAGGTGCGCTGACGGGAAATACACCAATCAGGGCGGCCATCAATCATGCCTTCAATACGGCTTTGACCCCACTCCGGTACCCAGCGTACTTGCTTGATTTGCGCAAGCGCATCGCTACGTAAACCTTGTTTGTCCATGCTAATAAACCACTGTGGCGTAGCACGGAAGATAATCGGCGTTTTGTGACGCCAACAATGCGGGTAAGAGTGATTAAAGGCTTGGTGATGCACCAACCGCCCAGCATCGTGCAGCGCCTGCACGATAGTATCGTTGGCTTTGAACACATGCTGACCTGCAAACAACGGGGTATCGTCTTTATACACGCCGTTGTCGCCCACCGGGTTATACACCTCAATGTTGTAGCGCTGACCGACAATAAAGTCGTCTACACCATGGCCTGGCGCAGTATGCACCGCACCAGTACCGGATTCCGTGGTCACGTGCTCGCCCAAAATAATCGGCACGCGTAGGTCGGCCAATAATGGGTGCTGTAGCTGCATCAGCTCCAGTGCTGCGCCCTTACAAAAGCCCAGCTTGTGATAATTGCTGATACCCCAGCGGTCCATACAGGCGCTGACTAAATCGGTGGCAATGATCAACCGTTGCGCTGGCCGTTGACCATCGGCTTCAACCTGCACTAAGGCATAATCCAGCGCTGGGTGCAATGACACCGCGCGGTTGGCCGGAATGGTCCACGGTGTAGTGGTCCAAATCACCAGGCTCAATTCGCCTTCGCCAGCATGCCCAGCTGGATGATCAAAGGCAGCCAAAGCTTTACCTTGGTCAACCAACACAAAACTAACGTCGATAGCCGGCGAGCGCTTGTCTTGATATTCCACTTCGGCCTCAGCCAGTGCCGAGCCACAATCGGTACACCAATGCACCGGCTTAAAGCCTTGCTGTAAATGCCCATTGGCAATAATTTTGCCCAGCGCACGCAGGCTATCGGCCTCTTGCTGTGGCTTCATGGTCATGTACGGGTTATCCCAATCGCCAAATACGCCTAAACGTTTAAAATCAGCGCGCTGGGTTTCAATTTGCGCCATAGCGTAATCGCGACAATGCTGACGGAATTCAGCTACCGATAGTTTATGCCCTGGCTTGCCATATTTTTTCTCGACCTGCAGCTCAATGGGGAGACCGTGGCAATCCCAACCAGGCACATAAGGTGCATCAAAGTCACTCAAGGTCTTGGCCTTGACGATCATGTCTTTGAGGATTTTATTGACCGCATGACCAATGTGGATCTGGCCGTTCGCATAAGGAGGACCATCGTGCAGAATAAATTTAGGGCGGCCGGCTTTAGCCGCGCGAATTTGACCGTACACATCATCCGCATACCATTGTTCAAGCATTTGCGGTTCGCGCTGCGACAAGTTGCCACGCATGGAGAATTCGGTCTCCGGGAGGTTCAGCGTGTGTTTGTAATCGGTCATAGTGGTGTTACTTCCTGTCTCATCAGATAGCCTCAGTTTACCCTCTCAATAGGGTCTGGGCTAGCTCTGCATCGTCAATAATTTGCCGTTGTAAGGCACTAAAATCAGAGAATTTCTGCTCGGCGCGAATGAACGCCTGCGGAATCACTTCAAGCTGCTCAGCGTACAAGTCGCCGGTAAAATCAAATAGGTGCACCTCAAGCTGCACCAGTTCACCGTTCAATGTAGGCCGCCGACCAATATTCGCCACCCCATGGTACAGCTGGCCAGCATGTCGCACATGCACGGCAAACACCCCTTGTAAGGGGCTCTGCAAGCGCTTGAGGGCAATATTAGCGGTGGGGAAGCCAATGGTACGGCCTTTTTTCTGGCCGTGAATTACCCGGCCTTGAAAGCTGTAAGGCCTCCCCAGCATGGCTTCGGCCAAGGCAAAGTCAGCAGCTTGCAATGCTTTTCGAATAGCAGTGCTGCTGACCCGTTGCTGTTGTTGCCGATAGCTATGGGTATCAACCACGGTAAAACCATGCACAGCGCCCATTTCTTGCAACAAGGCAAAATCACCACCACGGTCTTTACCAAAGCGAAAATCATCACCCACCACTAAGTACTGCACGCCAAGCTGCTGCACCAGTACCTGCTCAACAAACTCACGCGGCGGGTAACTGGCAAACTTGCGGTTAAACTCAATAATAATATGCCGCTCTACGCCCACTTGCGCTAACGCCAAATGCTTTTCGCGCAAATTGGTTAAGCGCGCTGGTGCGGCGTGCGGTGCAAACAACTCTTGCGGCTGCGGTTCAAAGGTCATCACCGTTGCCGGTACTCCACGCAACGCCGCTTGCGCTTTCACTTGCGCCAACACCGCTTGATGGCCTAAGTGCACGCCATCGAAATTACCGATGGTGAGCACACAGCCATAATGTTCAGGGCGAATGGTATGAATTCCGCGGATTAGTTGCATTGCACGCTTCAATTGCTGAGGTTGCCTGTAAAAGGCGCGATTATAACAGGCTCACTAGCCGCTCACCACCCGTTACGGGCGCAATAATACCAGCTCAATCAACTGGTCGCGCAGACATTGCTGGGTGCGCAAGAATAGCAACGCTACCGCGGCCTGCGGCTCGTCATCAGTGAGGCGGTAAATAATGCGCACGTTGCGGTCGCCGGCAATAAATTCATAGTAATCGGTAAAACCAAGCACCGCTGCTTCGGCACACACCTGACAACCCGCTGGAAACTTCTGCAGTAATTGCTCAAAGCGACCAATCAGCTCGTGCAACAGACGCTCAGCCGCAGCGGCACCGATGTGCTTTTGCCAATAGTCGAACTGCTGATAGAACTGCTGACTAAAACTAACGCTGTAGTCAATCTTCATGCTGTGGTTTAGCCTGTGGCTTGTCATGCCGCTTAGCATAATCAAAGGCGCGATGTTGCAGGCCGCCCAACAATTCGGCCTGATCGAGCACACGCCCGGCATTGACATCTTTTTCAGCAATAGCCAGCAATTTCAACAGCGCCATCTGCTCTTGCTGCAGCTCATACTGCACCGGGTCTTGCACAACATAGAGCGGGTCGCCGTTTTGCGTGACTAACACCGGCTCTTCAACATTGAGCGAGGCTAAGCCGCGTTTAAAGTCGGATACCGAGGTCACGCGTGGTTTTTTAACACTGTACATAGGGGGCTATGCTCCATAGCGACAAACAATAAACAAAGCATAGTTGAAGGATACCCAAAAGTCCAAATTTGGACTAAATTTAGACCACGGTAAATGCCTGACTAATCAGTAGCGCGCCATTTCACCCGCAGTATCAGCAATGCCACTAGATACACCACCGCGCCAACAGCAATTAAAAACGCCAGTTTGAGCATGCGTTCAAAGCTCGGCGCAATCAGCCACCAGTTATACACCGGCGTCAAATACAGCACCGCAACAGCCATTGCAGCCGCAGCTAAGCTCACTTTACTGAGATACGTTAAAGTGCCGGGGTAACGCTTCAGCACGCCATCTTTCCATAAGTTGTAGCCCAACAAGCTGGCATTTATAAGTGCTGACAATGAGGTGGCAATGGCCAAACCAACGTAGCCAAATGGAATAGCGAAGATAATGTTCAGCACCATGTTGGAGACCATGGCGATAATACCATAACGCACTGGGCGCTTAGTGTCTTGGCGCGAATAGAAACCGGTAGCTAATACTTTCACCAGCATAAAACTCAATAGGCCGCTGCCGTAGGCATACAAGCTATACGAGGCAAAGCGCGCATCTTCGGGGCTGAACTCACCGCGCATAAACAACACCATTAGCATTGGCTCCGCCAACACCAATAGCCCCACCATGGCCGGTAAACCCAGCAATACCACCGTACGAATGCCCCAATCGAGAGTGCGCGAAAACTGCTCCGGCGAACGGTCAACATGGCGGCTCGATAGCGCCGGTAATATCACCGTAGCAATGGCAATACCAAATAACCCCAACGGGAACTCCAGCAAGCGGTCGGCGTAATATAGCCAACTAATCGAGCCGGTCATCAAAAAACTGGCAATAAAGGTATCCAGCAATAAGTTAATTTGGCTGACCGACACCCCAAACAAGGCTGGAATCATCAGCGTACGAATGCGCGTAACGCCTGGGTCACGCCAGCCCCAGCGCGGCCTGACCAACAGCCCGGCACGGCGCAAAAACGGTAGCTGAAACAGAAACTGAATCAAGCCACCAAAAAATACCCCCCAGGCCAAACCATATTCCGGCTGCTCGAGCTGCGGCGCTAACCAAATAGCTGCGCCAATAATTGCCACGTTGAGAAACACCGGAGTAAAGGCCGCCACCGCAAACTTGCCAATGGTATTGAGAATAGCTCCCGCTAAGGCGGTAAAGGTAATAAACCACAGGTACGGAAAGGTGATACGTAGCAAGTCACTGGCCAGCACAAACTTGTGCCCTTGTGGGCCGTCATAATACCAATCAAGGAACCAGCCGGTGCCAAATAAGGCGGCGACCAGCGGCGACAAAATCACCCCCACCAGGGTGACAATAGTCACCAAGGTGCCCAAGGTACCGGCCACCCGCGCAATCAGTAGTTTAGTGTCATCAATCGACTTGCCTTGATGATACTCGGTCAATACCGGCACAAAGGCTTGGGCAAAGGCGCCCTCGGCAAATAGCCGACGTAAAAAATTCGGAATTTTATTGGCAAAGAAGAATACGTCAGCAGCCGCACCGGCACCCATTAAGTTAGCAATAACGATATCGCGGACCAAACCCAGCACCCGCGATATAAAGGTCATAGCACTAACAATGAGCCCCGAGCGGGCTAACGACTTACTCATGATTAGGCGGCGGTCTCAGCAGCCAGTTTTTCCGCCACGTAGGCGTCCACTAAACGCTCCAAAATATGCATCGGCATTGGGCCATTTTTCAGAATCACATCGTGGAAATCGCGCACATCAAAGCGTTCACCAAGCTGGCTGCGCGCTTTTTCACGGAATTCTAAGAACTTGATCATGCCCATTTTGTACGAGGTTGCTTGGCCTGGCATGACGATATAGCGCTCAATTTCTGACACCACATCAGACATGGTCATACCGCCTTCCGCCGCCATATAGGCAATGGCTTCTTCGCGGGTCCAGCGTTTGGCGTGAATACCGGTATCCACCACTAAGCGAATAGCACGGAATAGCTCGGCCTGCAGACGACCCAAGTCACCATGTGGGTCATTCTCATAAAAACCTAAATCGGCCATCATTTGCTCGGTGTACAGCGCCCAGCCCTCTGAATGCACTGAAAACGGCACGAACGAACGGAAAATCGGCAGCCCCTGAATTTCTTGGTTCAAGGCAATTTGATAATGGTGGCCCGGCACACCTTCATGCACGGCTAAGGTTTTCATACCGTACTTGGGCGTAGCTTTGATGTCGTACAAGTTGGCAAAAAACCGCCCTGGCCGCGAGCCATCTAGGGCTGGACCTTGGTAATACGCACCCGGCGCATTCTTCTCAGCATATTCGGGTACCCGCACCACTTCAAGACCGGCTTGCGGCTTTAACCGAAACGCTGGGTCAATGTAGGTATAAATGTCGTCGATAATGGCGCGATAGTCGGCCAAGATTTGCTCACGACCTTCGGCCGTATCTGGATACAAAAACTCTGGCGACTCGTTGAGAACTTGCAATAACGCCCCGACCGGAATGGCAGCATCGTAACCAAGCTCATTGAAGATAGCGCGCATCTCAGCTTGAATGCGTGCCACCTCACTTAAACCCAATTGGTGAATCGCATCAGCGCTTAAATCGGTGGTGGTGTAGCGGCGTAATTGATAGGCATAATAATCATCGCCATCAGGCAGCTTCCACACGCCCGCGTCATCAGTCGCTTTACCTTGCAAGTTGACGAAATAGGCTTTCAAGTCAGCGTAGGCGGGATACACCACATCGCGCACCGCCACTTCGGCTTGCGCCACAAAGTCGGCTTGCGCTTCAGCAGTAACCTCGGTTTTCGCCAATTTGTCGGCAAAGGTGGTCACTAACACATGCTCAGCCGGTGCAGAAGCAATGACGTTGTCCATCTGCCCAATCACCGCCTCAATCACAAAGCGCGGCGGAATAATACCTTCAGCTTCAGCAACTCGTAATGACTCGAGTAAGCCAGCAAATTGCTCATCAACGCCATTCAAACGAGCGAGATAATACTCGGCATCAGTATCATCACCGACTTGATGCATATCGGTCATAAACTGCGGAAAGCGCGTGTGTACACCGAACATCTGGTTGACCGGGTAGCCATGATGCTGCCAGCGCTCACCCTCAACCATTTGGCCAAAGAAGTAGTCAAAAATATCGTAAGAGATTAAATCTTGCCCGTCGCGGCCGTCGCGACCATACGACTGAAACATGGCATAGGTGTCTTTCATGGCGGCAAATTGCTCAGCTTGCGCAGCCGGCGACATATCGTCTAGTTTGGCGTTGTGACCACGAATACCAAATTGCTCTAATACCCGCAATTGGGTCAACGCTTGCGGCGAACCACCAGCCATCTCAAGCATTGCGCGGTCATAAAACACCCGCATAGAGAACGGCTTAAACCAAATACCGTTGATGATAAAGATGGCGGCAACCACCACCATCGTTAGGAGCGTGCGTTTAGTCCATGTCCACATAGCAGCCTCGATGTCTGTTGTTTTCGTTATTGTCGGGTGAGATCTGCTTAAGAATAGCGTAGAATACCGCCAAGGCGTAGAGCTATTTACAGTTGTGTTTTGCCAATTACAGGCTTGACTTTAACTCCAAAAACAGGCATATTCCCCGCCCTATTACACCATTGCACACAGATAACGAATTTTAGGAGTCCACCTTGGCCAATATTAAGTCTGCGAAAAAGCGTGCGGTACAAGCGGAAAAGAACCGCCGCCACAACGCGAGCCGTCGCTCAATGATGCGTACCTTGTTGAAGAAAGTAACTGCTGCAGTTGAAGCAGGCGATAAAGCGGCTGCAACGCAGGCATTCACTTCTCTTCAGCCAGTGTTGGATCGTTACGCGACCAAAGGTTTGATCGGCAAAAACAAAGCCGCTCGCCATAAGGCCCGCTTGAACGCAAAAATCAGCGCGTTGAGCTAAGTCACCGCATTGTAACGGTTACTTACAATTACCTTGAAAAAGCCGACATCATTGTCGGCTTTTTTGTGTTTAAAGGGTTTCATCAGCTTGGTCATGTAGTCATAATGTTACTGTTAACAACGCTAACGATTATACAACAAGGCTTATCATGAAACCTGCAACAATTCTTCTTCACCTCACGCTACTGTTATTTTTAGGGGCCAGCTCAATGCCCGCCCATGCCAGTAGCGATTTAATCCCGGTTGAGCATTTTTTCGAACGCTCACAGTATGAAGATGTGGTGATCTCGCCCACCGGTAAGTATTTTGCCATTAAAGCCAGCGATGGCCCGCGTGACCAAATTGTCATTTTTGACCGTGAACAGCGTAAAATTACCACCAGCTTTGCCTTCGGTGACAACATTCGCTTCGCCGGTATCTCTTGGGTCACTCCAGAACGTATTATCTTCACCGGGGCTAAATTTGTCGGTTATCTCGATCGTCAAGGGGGCGTACCTAGCTTGTATGCCGCCAATGCCGATGGCAGCAATCGTCGCGAGATCTTCAAAGTACAACGTTCGGGGTTCACTATCCTCAATTTGTTGCCGGATGATCCAGAACATATTCTGATTGCCAAACGGCATTTCGCCGATGGCGGTGAAGCCAAAGCGCATCTATTGAATGTCAACGATGGTCGTGAATACTTCGTCGGCGATCAACCGCCGAAGGCGAATGCGTTATTGACCGACAATACCGGTAAGATCCGGTTGTCTGTCGCCTATGAAGAGACACGTAAAGACGAATACGGCAAAGGCACCTCATGGTTCTACTATCGCAGCCCCAATAGTGATGACTGGAAAGAGCTGAAACTCGACGGCTTGACTGCTACCAGCGTTGGTTTTGCCGGCTTTGCTACTGATAACCGCTATGCTTACATGTATTCGTCCCATGACAGCAAAACCCAAGCGGTTTATCAATTCGATACTGCAACAGCTGAAATTAAGAAAATTGCTGACAACCCAGTGGTTGATGTCTATTCGCGAGTCAATGGTCTCAACGACGAAACCGTCGCCTTTGACTTTATGCCGGGCTATGTCGAACGCACCTACATTGACGATAGCCCATCGGCGAAGCTGTTAAAGAACCTCGAGCAGGCGTTTCCGGGTCAGCGCGTGACCATTCGTAACGTCACTCGCGATGGCAAGCAGGCGGTGGTCTTTGTTCGTTCTGACCGCAACGCCGGTGAGTATTATATTTTTGATACCGAAACCCTCAAAGCTGGCTACGTTGCTTCACCAAAACCTAAGCTTGACCCGCTAGCTATGGGCGAAATGAAGCCGTTTAGTTTTACCGCGCGTGACGGTTTAACCATCCACGGCTACATCACCCTACCCAACGGCTATGACGGCAGCAGCCCATTGCCAACCATCATGAATATTCATGGCGGCCCACACGGTATCCGCGACGATTGGGGCTTTAGCGACGAGAATCAGTTCTTTGCCAACCGTGGCTATGCGGTGGTGCAAGTGAACTTCCGTGGTTCGGGTGGTTACGGCCAGGAATTTATCGAAGCCGGCTATCGCAAATGGGGTCGCGAAATGCAAGATGACGTCACCGATGCCACCTTGTGGGCTATTGAACAAGGCTACGCCGATAAAGACCGCATCTGTATTTACGGCGGCAGTTACGGTGGCTATGCCTCACTGATGGGCGTGGTGCGCGAACCAGACCTGTATCAGTGCAGTGTCGGTTATGTTGGCGTGTACTCACTGCCAGTGATGAAAACCGATGGCGATATCCCGTCACGAGAAAGTGGCCGAC
>CAYXGO010000009.1:0-21800 GCA_964464575.1 uncultured Pseudomonas sp.
TGGCGTTGGCGACAACAGCACCGTATCAGCTCTAATTTCGTCAACGTCATTATCGTTACCTATTATTTGCACTTCGTTATTTGTATTCTGCGCGCCTGGTATGCGGTGCTGATTGATGGTCACAATTTTGTCACTCCAGTGCTTACTAATCAGCTGATGCTGGTGTGGAATTTCGTCATAATGCTGCTCAACGGTCTAGGTTTTGTGTTGCTGCTAAAAGAGCGCGCTGATGAACAATTGCTGCAACTGACTATTCGCGATGCTTTGACCGGTATTTATAATCGCCGGCATTTTGATGAGCAGATACATATTGAATTTGCTCGCGCACAGCGTAATCAAGAACCCTTGGCCTTGGCCTTTATGGATCTTGATAATTTTAAAGAACTGAACGACCAATTTGGCCATCAATGTGGTGACCAAGCCTTAATTAAATTCAGTGAGTTTGTACAACGTCGTATTCGCACCAGTGACATATGGGTGCGCCTAGGAGGCGATGAGTTTGCCTTGTTAATGCCGGCATCGACAGCAAAGCAGGCGCGGCAGAAACTTGAACGCTTGCGGTTAGAGTTCAGTCATAGTCTGCAGCAGCTGGGTGAGCATCATGTGCAATTTAGTTTCAGTGCGGGAATAGCTGATAGTGAGTCGGCCAGTACGGTTGACGAATTGATCGGTTATGCCGACCAGGTATTGTATCAGATTAAACAGGCGGGTCGCGATCAGGTCGCTACCACCGAATTACTGGATGTCTCCACGTAGATAGAGCCAACGACCATTAACCTTGCGAAATTCAGAACGTTCCTCCAAGCATTGCAATTGTTTGCCGTCACGATAAAAAGCTCGAAAATGGACCCGCCCTTGATCATTGTCTTGCTCACTGCTCATGACTTGTAGTTGGACCCAGTCCGGGTTATCCGATAGATCTAATTGCTCTGGACTGGTTGACGGATGCCATGTATCCAATAGGTAATCATCGTCAGCTAGTACAAATGCGCTATAGCGCGAGCGCATTAATGCGTCGACTGTTTGCGGTAATTGTTCACCACTGTGAAAAATCTCACAGCAGTCTTCATAGGTCAGTTCTGAGCCGCATGGGCAGACCTTTTCGTTCATATGGAAGTCCTTTTATCATCGTATCGCTTGGTGGTTATAGCTAATAGTTAGCAGGTCATTTTCTTTGCTGCAACAACTAAACGATTGTGAATACAAGTAATTCTTGTATTGTCGACAATGTGCCAGTATTTTATTGATAAATACATTTTTTTGGCTTAAACTGTCGACACTTTATGAGAGGCTATTCGCATGTCACAGTTGCCAAGCAAAGCACCCTTTACCATGACAGCCGCCGACCGTGTTTTGTTGGAAATTCAGCGTGCTATCGTAGCCGGTGAAATTGTTCCTGGCAGTAAAATTTCTGAGCCTGAACTGGCTCGGCGATTTAATTTGAGCCGTGCACCGCTGCGTGAAGCCTTAGCTCGGCTGGAGCGTTGTCATCTCATAGAGCGGCTTCCGAATGTTGGGGCCCGAGTGGTCAAGTTATCGGTGGCTGGTTTGTCATCTTTGTATCAAATTCGGGAAGAACTCGAAGGCTTGGCGTGTCGTTTAGCCGCTGAGCATATGTCTGATAGCGACATCAACGAATTGCAACAGTTATTGGATGTGCACTTATCGACGCAACGCGTTCGTGAGGGTGAGAGTTACTATCAAGAAGCCGGCGACGTTGATTTTCATTATTCAAGGCAGTAATAACCCGTACCTGATTAACATTCTCTGTGACGAACTCTACTATTTGGTGCGTATGTATCGGGTTCAACTGGGAATGAACGGACCAAGGGTGTCGCGCGCCTTTGACGAGCATAAAGCTATTTTAACCGCGATCGCTAATCGCGATGGTGAATTAGCCGATTTATTGATGCGACGGCACATTGCTGCGTCGCGTCGCAATATTGAAAACCATTTGCAAAAGCTAGGGAAATAATCGCATGCAAAATCACACTTCAGGCGTTAGCGCTGGTGCCAAATTGCGTCAGGCCATTGTCAGCGAACAACCATTACAACTGGTCGGTACCATCAATGCTTACACCGCCATGATGGCGGAACGTATTGGCCACAAAGCATTGTATTTATCAGGCGCCGGTGTTGCCAATGCCTCATTCGGCTTGCCTGATTTAGGTATGACCTCGCTCAATGATGTGTGTGAGGATATTCGTCGAATTACCGGTGCGAGTTCACTACCACTGCTGGTTGATGCTGATACTGGCTGGGGTGGGGCGTTCAATATTGCCCGCACGGTGAAAGAAATGACCCGAGCTGGTGCAGCAGGTTTCCATATTGAAGATCAAGTGGCGCAGAAACGTTGCGGTCATCGCCCGAACAAAGAAATCGTCAGCCAAGCGGAAATGGTTGACCGCGTGAAAGCGGCGGTTGATGCGCGCCCCGACTCACAATTTGTTATTATGGCGCGCACCGATGCGCTGCAGCAAGAAGGGTTAAGCGCCGCGATTGAGCGTGCACAAGCCTGTGTTGATGCCGGTGCTGATGCCATTTTTGCTGAGGCAGTGCATACCTTGGAGCAATATCAAGCCTTTACCAATGCGCTCACCGTACCGGTACTGGCCAATATCACTGAGTTTGGTGCCACGCCACTGTTTAACAAGGCTGAATTAGCCGAGGTTGGGGTGAAAATGGTGCTGTATCCGTTAAGCGCTTTCCGGGCCATGAACAAAGCAGCGGAAAATGTCTATCGGCACTTGCTGACCGATGGCGACCAAAAAGCAGTCATTGATAGCATGCAAACGCGCATGGAATTGTACGATTATTTGAACTATCACAGCTTCGAAGCCAAGCTCGACGCGCTATTTAAAAAATAATTGAAGTTAATGGAGAGATAACATGGCAGATGCAAAAGTATTAACAGGCGCGGGATTACGCGGGCAAGTGGCAGGGCAAACAGCCCTTTGTACAGTAGGAAAAAGCGGCACTGGCCTGACCTACTGTGGTTACGATATTTCTGAATTAGCAGATAAAGTACAGTTTGAAGAAGTGGCCTATTTATTGGCTCATGGCGAGTTACCAAACCAAGCGCAACTGCAGGCCTATAAAGCCCGCTTAAAAGGCTTACGGGGCTTACCACAAGCACTCAAAGATGTGCTTGAGCGCATTCCGGCTGACGCCCACCCGATGGATGTGTTGCGGACCGGTTGCTCAATGTTAGGTAATCTAGAGCCAGAGCGCAGCTTTGCTGATGCGGATCATGCCATTGAGCGCATGCTTGCGGTGTTTCCTAGTGTGCTGTTGTATTGGTATCGCTTCAGCCATGATGGCGTACGTATCAATACTGAAACCAACGATGACTCTATTGGCGCGCACTTTTTACACATGCTGCACGATAAAGCACCGTCACAATTGCATTCAGAAGTCATGAATACTTCATTGATTCTCTACGCTGAGCATGAATTTAACGCCTCAACCTTTACTGCGCGGGTTTGTGCCTCAACCTTGTCAGACATTCATTCCTGTGTAACCGGGGCGATTGGCTCACTGCGTGGACCATTGCACGGCGGCGCCAACGAAGCAGCGATGGAACTGATTGAAGCGATGCAATCTGCCGAGCACGCCGAGCAAACCTTGATGGGCATGCTGGCGCGCAAAGACAAAATCATGGGCTTTGGTCATGCTATCTATAAAGAATTTGATCCACGCAATGACGTGATTAAGAAATGGTCGAAAAAATTAGCCGAAGAGTATGGTGATAGCCGCTTGTATGACGTATCAGTGCGTTGTGAAGAAGTCATGTGGCGTGAGAAAAAGCTGTTTCCGAACGCCGATTTTTTCCATGCCTCGGCGTATCATTTTATGGGCATCCCAACCAAGCTATTTACACCAATTTTCGTGATGTCTCGGGTAACCGGTTGGACCGCGCACGTGAAAGAGCAACGTGCAAATAACCGTATCATTCGCCCAAGCGCCGACTATACCGGCCCAGAGCCGCGTCCGGTGCCAGCACTAAGCGAGCGTTAAGATGAATCAGAACTATCGCAAGCCCCTACCGGGCACCAGCTTGATGTACTATGACACTCGCGAGGCGGTGAACAGCATCGCCGCCGGTGCCTACGAGCAATTGCCATACACCTCAAAGGTGTTGGCCGAGAACCTCGTGCGCCGCTGTGAACCAGAAAAGCTCGAGGCGTCACTACGCCAGTTAATTGAGCGCAAGCGTGACCTTGACTTTCCGTGGTTTCCGGCGCGGGTGGTTTGCCACGATATCTTAGGGCAAACTGCATTGGTGGATTTAGCCGGTCTGCGCGATGCGATCGCTGAGAAAGGTGGAGACCCTGCCAAGGTGAACCCGGTGGTGCCGACCCAGCTGATCGTTGATCACTCGTTGGCGGTGGAGCACGCTGGCTTTGATAAAGAAGCGTTTGACAAGAACCGGGCGATTGAAGATCGCCGTAACGACGATCGCTTTCACTTTATCAACTGGACTAAAAAGGCCTTCAAGAACGTTGATGTGATCCCGCCGGGTAACGGCATTATGCATCAGATAAATCTTGAGAAGATGTCGCCCGTGATTCAAGTGCGCGACAATGTGGCCTTTCCTGATACCTGTGTGGGCACCGATAGCCATACCCCAATGGTCGATGCACTCGGGGTGATCTCGGTAGGTGTCGGTGGTTTAGAAGCCGAGAGTGTGATGCTTGGTCGTGCCTCTTACATGCGTCTGCCTGATATCATTGGGGTGGAACTCACCGGTTCGTTGCAGCCAGGTATCATGGGTACTGACTTGGTGTTGGCGTTGACCGAGTTTTTGCGTAAGCAAAAAGTGGTGGGTGCCTACCTAGAATTTTTTGGTAGCGGCGCTGATCAGCTTAGCTTAGGCGATCGCTCGACCATTTCGAATATGACCCCAGAATACGGTGCCACTGCGGCGATGTTTTATATCGACCAGCAAACCATCGACTATTTAACCTTAACCGGTCGAGATGATGCCCAAGTGGCGTTAATTGAACAGTATGCCAAGCATACTGGGCTCTGGGCTGATGGTATGGTCGATGCTCAGTATGAGCGGGTGTTACAGTTTGATTTGTCGAGTGTGCAGCGCAATTTGGCTGGTCCATCAAATCCGCATGCATTGTTGCCAGCAGCTGAGTTAAAAGCCCGTGGTATCGCCGGTGTGGTAGAGCAACGTGATGATGGCTTAATGCCTGATGGCGCCTGTATTATTGCCGCGATTACTAGCTGTACCAATACCTCGAACCCGCGCAATATGATCGCTGCCGGCTTGGTGGCGCGCAATGCTAACAAGCTCGGTTTAGTGCGCAAACCTTGGGTGAAAACCTCATTAGCACCAGGTTCAAAAACCGTCAAAATGTACCTTGAAGAAGCTAATTTGCTGAGCGAGTTAGAGCAGCTCGGCTTCGGTGTGGTCGGCTTTGCCTGTACCACCTGTAACGGCATGAGCGGGGCACTTGACCCGGTCATTCAGCAAGAAATTATTGAGCGTGACTTGTACGCCACGGCGGTGTTGTCGGGTAATCGTAACTTCGATGGCCGTATTCACCCGTATGCCAAACAAGCCTTTTTGGCTTCACCACCGCTGGTGGTGGCCTACGCTATAGCCGGTACCATTCGTTTTGATATCGAAAAAGATCCGTTAGGCTTCAGTGCCGACGGTACGCCAATTACCTTAAAAGACCTGTGGCCAAGTGATGCTGAGATCGACGCAATTGTGAAGGCCAGTGTGAAGCCAGAGCAATTCCGTAAAGTCTACGACCCCATGTTTGCATTGAGTGTCGACTATGGTGAAAGCATTAGCCCACTGTACGATTGGCGCCCGACTAGTACCTATATTCGCCGTCCACCCTATTGGGAAGGTGCGCTGGCCAATGAGCCAACGCTAAAAGGCATGCGTCCGCTCGCGGTGCTCGGTGATAACATCACCACCGACCATTTGTCGCCATCCAATGCCATTATGGCTGACAGTGCTGCCGGTGAGTATCTCGCCAAAATGGGTGTACCCGAAGAAGACTTTAACTCGTATGCAACTCATCGTGGTGATCACTTAACGGCGCAACGGGCAACCTTTGCCAACCCCAAGCTGCTCAACGAAATGGTGCAGGAAAATGGCCAAGTCAAACAGGGCTCTTTAGCGCGGGTTGAGCCTGAAGGGCAAGTGATGCGCATGTGGGAAGCGATTGAAACCTATATGAATCGCAAGCAACCGTTGATTATTGTTGCTGGCGCTGACTACGGTCAGGGTTCATCGCGCGATTGGGCCGCCAAGGGCGTACGTTTAGCTGGCGTGGAAGCCATCGTCGCCGAAGGGTTTGAGCGCATTCACCGCACCAACCTGATTGGCATGGGCGTTTTGCCGCTGGAGTTTAAGGCGGGTACCACTCGTAATACTCTCGCTATCGATGGCACTGAACTATTCGATGTGATGGGCCAGCCAACGCCAGGTGCGGAACTGACGTTAGTTATTAAGCGCCGCAACGGTGAGCAGCTTAAGGTACCGGTGAAGTGTCGCTTGGATACCGAAGAAGAGTTGTCGATTTATACCGCCGGTGGGGTGTTGCAGCGTTTTGCCCAAGACTTCCTCGAAGGAGCGGTGTAATGACTACTGCCGCACAAATTAAGATTGCCGCCACCTACATGCGTGGCGGTACCTCGAAAGGCGTGTTCTTCCGCTTGCAAGACTTGCCAGCAGCAGCACAACAAGCTGGAGCTGCGCGCGATGCCTTGTTACTGCGGGTAATAGGTAGCCCTGACCCATACGGTAAACATACTGATGGCATGGGTGGGGCAACCTCTAGTACGAGTAAAACGGTGATCTTATCGGCCAGTCAGCGTAGCGATCACGATGTCGATTATCTATTTGGTCAGGTCGCTATTGATAAGCCGTTTATTGATTGGAGCGGTAACTGCGGCAATTTAACTGCTGCGGTCGGCTCATTTGCTATTAGTAACGGTCTGGTTGCCGCTGATAAGATCCCACACAACGGCATCTGTACCGTGCGCATTTGGCAGGTCAATATTGGCAAGACCATCATTGCTCATGTGCCAATCAGCAACGGTGAAGTGCAGGAAACCGGTGATTTTGAACTCGATGGCGTGACCTTTCCCGCTGCTGAAGTGCAGATTGAGTTTCTTGACCCAGCCGCCGAAGACGGTGAGGGCGGTGGTGCCATGTTTCCAACTGGGCAACTGATTGATGAACTGGATCTTACCGAGCTCGGCTTTGGTATCATTCCGGCAACTTTAATTAATGCCGGCATCCCGACTATTTTCGTGAATGCTGGCGATATTGGCTATCAGGGTACAGAACTGCAAGGCGCTATTAATGAGAGCCCGCAAGCACTGGCTTTTTTTGAGCAACTACGCGCTATTGGTGCACTCAAAATGGGCTTGATTAGCAATCTTGAGCAAGCCGCTAACCGCCAGCATACGCCGAAAATAGCCTTTGTTGCACCAGCGGCAAGCTACCAAGCTTCCAGCGGTAAGAGCGTTGATGCAACCGCGATTGACTTGAACGTGCGGGCCATGTCGATGGGTAAATTGCATCATGCCATGATGGGCACTGCAGCGGTGGCCATTGGCACTGCGGCGGCCATTCCGGGCACCTTGGTCAATTTAGCCGCCGGTGGTGGTGATCGCACCGCAGTCACTTTCGGGCATCCATCGGGTACCTTGCGTGTCGGCGCTGAGGCGGCTTTGATTGATGGCCAATGGACGGTCAAAAAGGCCATTATGAGCCGCAGTGCGCGGGTATTAATGGAAGGTTTTGTGCGCGTACCGGGCGACTGTTTCTAGTCGCCCGATAGCACACAGCTGATTAAAACCGTACGCTACCGCTTTCGATTTGCTGTAATAAGTCAGCATCAAGGGGTTGATAGCCAAGCGTACGGTCAATCAGTACATAAATTTTTTCTTGCTCATGACGTAACCGGAAGCCTTGCTTTTTAAGTTCACTTTTCATGATCTTAAAAGTACCGGTAACCTCGTGTTGTTGGCCTAAACGGACAAACAAGGGGACCGCATAATCGGGCAACTGGCGCTTTAAGTGCTGATAAAAGGCGCTTGGGTTAAAACGCCGCCCGTGCGCTAAAATCAGCGATGCCATGCCGGCGCGACCATCGGTATTCGGTACTTCAACGCCGTAAACCACTGCCTCCATGACATCAGCAAAAGTCTGAATTTGTGCCTCCACCTCAGTCGTAGCAACGTTCTCAGCTTTCCAACGAAAGGTATCACCAACGCGGTCAATAAAACCGATATGGCGATAGCCTTGGTCACGCACTAAGTCTCCGGTATTGAACCAACAGTCACCGTGTTCGAACACGTTATGCATGAGTTTTGCCGAGTTGGCGTTGGGGTTGTTGGTGTAGCCATCAAATGGCGCTTTGTCAGTCACCGCAGTAATCAACAGGCCAATGTCGCCTTTTTTTACCCGCTGCATATGTCCCTGCGCGTTGATCAGTGGTTGCTCGCGCTCAATATCAAACTGCACGATGGCATACTTCATCGGTGAGAAACCCACGGTTCGCTTTAAATTGAAGGCATTGACAAAACCGACGTTGCCTTCGCTGGCGCCATAAAGTTCACAAATTCGTTTGATGCCAAAACGTTGCTGAAAGGCATCCCAAATTTCTGCGCGTAGGCCATTTCCAAGGATCACCCGCACTTTATGGTCGCGGTCGGTGGCTTGTTCAGGTTGATTGAGCAAAAAACGGCAAATTTCGCCGACATAAATAAAGCATGTGCACTGGTAACGGCGGATGTCATCCCAAAAACTGCTGGCACTAAATCTATCGGCGAGTACCACACTTGAGCCCGAGCGTATCGCGGTGCTGAGCGACACCGATAGGGCGGTATTGTGATAGAGCGGCATGGCACAATATTGCACATCGTTGGGCTTCAGCGCCATTGACATACTACCGAAGGCAATACCGGCCTTAACCCAGCGAAGGTGAGTCAGGGCTGCTGATTTCGGCATGCCAGTGGTACCCGAGGTAAATACGTAGTAACAAATATCACCCAGTTGAATACTATTAGTAACCGCTAAGTTGCTATCATCCAAATCAGTGCTTTGCGCATGAAGCTGCGGATATTCGAACGCCGTAATAGCCGCGTTCAGCGTGCAGCTATCGAGCGCTTCCTGGCAGTCAGCAGTATAAATGAGCAGTTTTGGCTGAATAATACCGAAGCTATGTTCCAGCACTGCACCACGTTGCTTGGGGTTCATCATGCCGGCGACAGCGCCGAGTTTATTGATAGCAAAGACACAGGCTAATAGCTGTGGGCAATTGCCCATCATCACCGCCACACAATCACCTTTTTTAATGCCTTCGGCCTGCAGTCGCCGCGCCAAGCGATTACACCACGCATTAAATTCACCGTAGCTATAACGTTGCTGGTGATAGTGCAGAAATAGCGCGTGCGGATCACGCATAGCTTGCTGCTGCAGCAAACCAGCGGTAGAGCCGAAATCGGTTTTTTTCGGCCGTGACAATTGCCATACCCCGCGCAGAAAGTTAGGCATGCGCGGCAGCATCTGTATGGCAGCTTTGGTGATATCAAGCAACGAATGGGTATTGTTATTATGAGTGACCATGCGAAGACTATCCTAGCTGATTGATGGTTTGGTGGTCGGTGACTACGGCTGTTTAACCACGATAGTAATCAAACCCGACCACCTTGACTAGCCCTCAGGTTACCGTACCACGTCGCTGCTGGAATTCAGCCGCCAAATAGCGTTTGTGATGGATGATTTCTGCCAGTTTTTGCGCCGCTTGCTCAACTTCTACGGCACTCAAATACAGTGGCGTAAAACCGAAGCGTAAATAGTTCGGTGCGCGAAAATCAGCGATCACACCGGCAGCTATGAGTGCCTGACAAATGGCGTAGGCCTGGGGGTGGGCGTAACTTAATTGACAGCCACGTTGCTGTCGTGACAGCGGCGTTAGCCGATGCAACTGGTCGACAACACCATGCTGCTGCAGGGCGTCATCAAACTGATCGGCTAAATCGAGAGCCTGTTGATGTAATTGCGCTAAATCATGCCCGTCGAACGCTGTCAGCGCAGCATCCACCGCAGCTAAGGCAAGGATACTTGGCGTTCCGGTTAGCAGTGCACGAATACCCGCCGCTGGGCGATACTCAGCAGCGAATTCAAAGGCATTGGCATGGCCCATCCACCCATAGAGCGGCTGGCGAAATTGATCATGGTGGCGCTTGGCTACATAAACAAAGCCGGGTGCACCTGGGCCAGCATTCAAATATTTATAGGTACAGCCCACCGCAAAATCGACCTGCCAGTGGTCGAGTTCAATCGCCATAGCGCCGGCGCTGTGAGCGAGATCAGCAATGATCAGGGCACCGTGCTGATGGGCCAGCTGACTCAGTGTTGCAAGGTCAAGCCGCTGGCCACTGCGAAAGTTCACCTCAGTGACTAAAACTACCGCCGTGGTTTCATCAATGGCATCTACAAGTTGCTGTTCAGCCACTAATTTGAGCTGGCACTGCTGCTCGCCAACTAACTGTTGCAAGCCTTGCACCATATACAAATCGGTCGGGAAATTATCCGCCGTGGATAGCACCGTATTGCGACCTTCACGCAGCTGTAACGCGGCGGATAAGACCTTGAACAAATTCAGTGAAATGGAGTCGCAGCATGCCACTTGACCAGGCGCTGCGCCGAGCAGACGGGCAATTTTATCACCCACGGTGAGGGGCAGATTGATCCAGTCATGTTGATTCCAACTGTTGATCAGGTCATTGCCCCATTGTTGTTGAACAACGTTATTGACGCGCTCAGTGACTGCATTTGGTAACATGCCGAGGGAGTTACCATCTAAATAAATCAACCCATTGGGTTTTAAAAATTGGCTGGTCATACGGGCTCGCTGTTATTGGTTAGCTGCTGGGCTGCTCGCTTCAGGTGCGTTGGCAATGGCCTGTAACGTAGCACGAAGTTGCTGCCATGCGGCACTCGCTGGGTAGATAAAATCAAAGTGCCCGGCATCAGCAACGGTCACCACCTCGGCATCGGCTAAATAACCTGCTTGGGCCAAGGGTACAATGGTATCCGCGGCACTGGCTAACAACACAATAGGGGCCGTGAGTGGTTGTAAGCGCGGGTTAGCCTGTTGGTAAAGTGTGGCCGCTTGCGGTTCATCAACAGCAGCGCCAATCAGCCATCGTGCTGCTTGCTGACAGCCACTATCGCCCTCAGCGTAGCGGCTGAAATCGGTGATAGCAGCCAAACCAACAACACCTTTGACCGCGGTTTTATTGCTGGCGAGAAGGGCTAAATGACCGCCAGCCGAATGTCCCACCAGTAACGGTGCTTGCCGAGCAATAGCCGGATGTTTAGACGTTTTGATGAAGTCGATAGCCTGCACCACATCATGTAACGCCTGCGGCCACGCAGCTTGTTCGGCACTAGCGCGGCGATATTCGGGCGCCCATACTGCATAACCATCATCGCGCAGCGCCGCCGCGGCGGCCGCTACGTGATTCACATCGTAGTTCTGCAACCAACAGCCACCATGCACCAACACCACTAGCGGTGCTGGGGTGGCCTGCTGCGGTAACCATAACAAACCATAGTGATCGGTGAGCTCTCCATAGCGCAAGGTTTCAGTAGCGGCGGGCGCTTGCTCACTGCGGGTCAACACAGTTTGAAACGACACTGGGTCAGCTTGGCTGGTAGGTATGGTAAAGAGCGCTATAAAGATCAGCAATAGCCGTTGCTTGATTAAAGTTGTATAGACCATTTTGGTTGATTAAATCTAGTAATGAGTGGTTGTTGTATTACTCCATGAATGACTGATTTGATCAACCTGTTAGTGGCTTTGGTCGCGGGCTAATTCAATATCACTACAGGCAACTAAGGTGGTTTTGCTGATAACGCGCTGACGTTTCGCCCAGTTTGGCAGCAGCTCGGGGCAGTGTTGATAGATCAGTGCGCCCATTTGGCACATTAACCATTGTTCGATACAACTCCCTTCATCGGCATAGTGCCATTGCTGATGGGATGATTCGCAGAACATAAAAAAGTGATGAAAGTCTTCAATAAACCATTGGTAAAAAGTGAACACACGCTCATAACTGAAACACAAGTCGTCGCGTACTCCGGCGATCTTAGCACTGTTATCCTCCAACCAATATAACGCCGCTACACAGGCTGCTGCATCGTTCACAACCATAGCCGGATGTTCGCCACTGCCACCGCCTAAAATCAACTGCCCAGATAGAGCTTGAAAATCGCCGTTGATATCTTCCAGGGCTTGGTAAACAGGGTAGCGCCCCAGTAGATTGCCGACATGGCGATGCTGAAATGAATCAATATGCGACATAGTTAGTCCTTAAAATCGCCGCCCATAAGAACGCTGATTAGGTGCCACAAAAGGTTTTACTCACGCGCTGTTCCGCTGTAGCTGGTTGTGTGTATTGCGGCGCCGTTGTCGGCATAGCGAAGGGTGTGCGTAACACCGTCATCAAGTCATTAAACACAGTCAGCTCGCCACTTTCAAGGGTTTGGCTAATGGCCGCCTGGACCCAATGATTGCGTGGGATCACCGCTGGGTTGTGCTGATTCATGGCGGCAAAAACTGTGGTTAATGGAAGTGGCTGTTGGCTCAGGCGCTGCAGCCAGCGCTGTTGCCATGTTCGCAGGGTAGTCTCAGTTGCCAGTTCGCCGTCAGCTAACCAGCGTAAGGTATTGGTGTAATCAAGTTGCTGGTTGGCCATGATCTGTAGCAGCTGATCGACTAGATCGCGATCATCAGGTTGACTGTCAGTAATGCCGATTTTAGCAGCCATCAGGGCGTAATAATGCTGCTCATAGCAACGTGGAAATTGCTGCACTAATTCAGTGGCACACTGCACCGCCTGTTGACTATCCGATGCCATTAATGGCAACCATGCTTCGCCTAACCGAGCAAGATTCCACAACGCTATAGCGGGTTGATTTTTGTAGGCGTAGCGGCCAGCGCGATCAATGGCACTAAACACCGCATTGGGATCATAGTGTTCCATAAAGGCGCACGGGCCATAATCAATAGTTTCACCGCTGAGAGTCATGTTATCGGTGTTCATCACCCCATGAATAAAACCGACGCTCATCCATTGTGCAATGAGCGCGGCTTGCCGCTCGATCACAGCGCTGTAAAGCGCGTGATAGGGCTGTGCTTGACTAGCGCACTCTGGGTAATGCCGAGCAATCACGTAATCAGCAAATTGCTGGGTTAATGCTTCATCGTTAAAGCTAGCGATATACTGTGCCGTGCCAACTCGCAAATGGCTACTTGCAATGCGAGCCAGCACCGCTCCTGGCAGCGGTTGCTCACGGTAAACCCAGTCACCGGTGGCGACTGCGGCTAAGGCTCGGGTGCTGGCAATACCCAGGGCATGCATGGCTTCACTGACTAGAAATTCGCGCAACACTGGCCCGATCGGTGCACGACCATCACCGGAGCGAGAAAACGGCGTTGGCCCTGAACCTTTGAGTTGCAGGTCAACAAGCTTCCCCGATGGAGTCTGGAGTTCTGCCAGCAACAAGGCGCGGCCATCACCCAGACGCGGTACAAAGTGACCGAACTGGTGTCCGGCATAACCTAATGCACTCGGTTTAAGACAGTCAGGGAGTTGGTTTCCAGCGCAGAGTTGTAGCCCCTGTTCGGTAAATTGCCAGGCTGCTGGAATACCCAATTCAGTCGCCAATTGTTGATTAAATGCTAGCCATTGTGGTTCGCTCACCGGACTTGGTTGAGTGCTAGCGACAATGGGCTGAGTAGCCTCGGCAAATTGCTCGGCATAACTGTATTGGATACGAAAAGACATTGAGCTACCATCAGTGACGATTGTTACGAAGCAGTTTAACATAGCGCTATAGGGACTCATCCCAAATTTAAGGATCATTCATGTTTTATCGCTGGTGTCGCATACTGCATAATTGGCTTGGCTTATTGCTAGTGATCCAGATCGCGCTGTGGTTTATCAGTGGCTTAGTGATGGCTATTCTGCCTATAGAGGAGGTTCGCGGCGAACACTTGCGCAGTGCCATCAGTGTTGATTGGCGGCAGGCCATAGTCGCGCCAGCCGAAGTACTTAGTAAGCACAGTGCTGATGCGCAGCTAATGTTGAGTGAGCGGGTCGTTGGTGGCACTCATACGCCGGTCTATGAGGTGCATGATGAGCATAGTTACAGTCGCTATAGTGCCTTGACAGGAGAACTGCTAGCGCCGCTGTCTCTAGCAGAGATTACCGCGACTGCGCAGGCACGCTATTTAGGTGCAGGGCAATTGATCGATGTGCAATTGCTGCAGCAAGCGCCCGCCGAAGTAAGGCATTTACCGACGCCTCTATGGCAAGCTCGCTTCGATGATGCCAACAATACCGTGTTTTATCTCGATCAAGCGACCGGACAGGTGCAGCGTGTGCGCACGGATCAGTGGCGCCTGTTTGATTTTTTGTGGATGCTGCACATCATGGATTACGATGAACGCAGTAACTTCAATAATCCACTGTTGATTACTACCTCAGCGCTGGCATTGTTATTCACCTTAACCGGCATCATGCTGCTGTGGCGGCGCTACAAACCGCGTGCAAAGCTCAAATAACCAGCAGTTAAGTGATCTAAGTGATAATAAGGGTGGCTCGGTGAGCTGATTTTGTTATGCTTAGACAGCACGTTAGAATCATGTTAATTAAAATCATAGAACAAGAAGGAAGTTACTATGCACAGTATCGTACGTACTGTTGTCGCATCTTGCATGGTTGTTGCTGTGAGTGCCTGCGCACAAGCAACGCCAACACCCCAAGCCGCAACAGTTGAGCGCAATCAGAGTAGTCAGTCCGAAATAATTACGACGACCTCCACGGCGCACATGGAACAATTGCTGAAGAGTCAAGGCTACGCCTATACGCTTGATGAAGATGGAGATCTAGTGTGGATGCACGACGGTTATAAGTCGATTGTTCTGATCTCCAGAGAAAAAAACAATCTGATGTTTAAAGCGGTATTTACCGATGGTGGCGGTAACTTAGAGACGGTCAACCAGTGGAATCAGAATGTCCGCTATTCGCGCAGCTATATGAGCGATGACGGCGATACCGTGCTAGAACTCGATTTAGACCTCGATGGTGGCGTCACAGAGCAGCACGTGATTGAGTGGCTGAAAGTCTGCCGCGATTCTTTTCGTATGTGGATAGCTGACGTAGTGCTTGCTGAGCAAGTTTAATAATGCGCTTAAAGTAATAAAAAAAGCCGCTACAAACTGTAGCGGCTTTTTCTTGATACGTTTAACAAACGATTGTTATCGATTAGATAGCAACGATGTTTTCAGCTTGTGGGCCTTTAGGGCCTTTAGTGATAGTAAACGAAACTTTTTGACCTTCGGTCAAGGTTTTGAAGCCGGTGCTGGCAATGGCACTGAAGTGAGCAAATACGTCTGCGCCACCTTGTTGCTCAATAAAACCAAAACCTTTTGCTTCGTTAAACCATTTTACAACGCCAGTTACTGTAGTAGACATAATCATATTCCTGAATATTAAGATAAATTTACCATCATAGCGGAAGCTATCGATAGCATGGTGCGGGGTAAAAAATGAAACTTAAAGCTCAGGACGAAGATGTAATGCTAAGAACACGACGTAGTGACGATTTAATTGACTGTTTCTATCCAACGCCGCTCACTCTACGCTGATTCAGCGCAGAGTCAAGTTATATTCTAGAAAGTATTATTTCAGCCGTGCAGCGATAGCTTCACTCAACGCACGAATGCGTTGACCACCTAACAGCACCAGCACCCCAGCAATTGGCCACGCAATCAAGAACGCCTGTAGCCAGCGCCAGCCAAAGTCACCGTCAAAACCGGTATTGATATAAGTGATGAGGCCAGTCATCAGAATAGCCATGTAGCAACTCATGAGTGCAGGAAATATCAGCTTTTTCATGATCGTGATGTGCTCACCTGAGAGAAGATGGTGCGTCCGAGTAGACTCGAACTACCGACCCCCACCATGTCAAGGTGGTGCTCTAACCAACTGAGCTACGGACGCACTGTATTGCAGATTGTTCAGCGTGCTGAACGGGCGCTATATTAGTAATTCAACAGCATTGCTGCAAGCACTTTTTGGTGCTTGCAGCGCGATTGCTCATTAATTGACTGCTTGAGCAACGATTTAGAAGCCCAGCGGTATACCGAAACTGAAGAAACCAACCAATAGCGCTGTCCACACTAACAAGAAGGCTATGGAATAAGGCACCATCATGGCAATCATTTCACCAAAAGTGAGCTCACTATTGTATTTGCGCATAAAGGCCAAAATGATACCTGCATAGCTCATCATCGGGGTAATGATATTGGTAGCGGAATCGGCGACGCGGAACGCCGCAGACACTAAGTCTGGGGTCATTTGTGGGTTAACAATATACAGCATGGGAATAAAAATTGGCCCAAGCAGCATCCATTTGGAGGTTAACCCGCCGACAAATAAATTGATAACCGCAGTGACCAAAATAAAACCAATCAGGAGCAGGATCGGAAAGCTCTGCAGCCCCAGGCTAATCAATAAATTGGCGCCCAAATAAGTAATGTAGGCGCCAAGCCCGCTATAGCTCAATACCCCTAAAAAGTTATAACAGAAGAAGGTCAGTACTAAGATGTAGCCCATGGTATCCATTTGCTTGACCATGGCTTTGACTACGCTTTGCAGTGAGGTAAAGCGACCACTGGCAACGCCGAAGAATACCCCCACCGTGGCAAATACTAGGGTGATGAGTAAAATCACGTTATTCAAGTAGGGTACTACGGTGCGCCCCTCACTTTCATACGGCGCCAACGGCCCCACCGCGAGGCCGTAAATGCCCGCCAGTGCTAACAGCAAACCGATACCAGCCCAGCGCAATCCTTTTCGCTCAGCGTCGCTGACAGTAAAGTCATTGAGTTGTAATTGCTCGGGCAGGGTAAAGGGTTTGTTTTCTAAGCGCGGTTGCACGAATTTTAGCGTGACCCAAGCACCTACACCACCCAGCACAAAGGTCGATACCAAAATAAAATAGTAGTGCATGGTGGCAGGTGTGAGTGCTTCGCCAGCTTGGTTGGTAAAGGGGATACCTTGGCTTTCAGCAAATACTTGTGCGTTCACGCCAATAATCACATCAATCGGTGTGGCTGGTATCAAGTTGGCGCTAAAGCCCGCTGAAACACCGGCAAAGGCGGCGGCCATGCCGATTAACGGATTCTTGCCTAGGCCGGCGTATAATAAGCCCGCCAGTGGGATCAAAATCAGATAGCCGGCATCGGTGGCAATGGAGCTCATGATCCCAACAAATACCAGCAATAACGGCAACCAATTGAGTGGTAGGCTGCGGCCGATTTTTTTCAGTAACGCGGTAAATAAGCCGGAGTGCTCCGCAATACCAACGCCTAACATAACGATCAGGATGACGCCTAGCACACCGCCACCAAAACCGAGCCAATTAGCTAGTAGGGCATTGTCAAATAGCCACACCACGTTCTCGGTGGCCAGCATATTGCGGATCACGTATTCGGTTTCGCCTTGTGCGCCCTGGGTGGTGAAGCTCAGGCCGCCAATCAGGGCGGTTAACAGCAGCGCCCCGATGAGGAAATAAATAAAGATGATCACCGGATCAGGAATGCGTTTACCGACCCGTTCAATAAAATCAATCACAACATGCTCCTTATGGCGCGGTTAAGGCCGTCAATACTTAGCGGATACATGCGCCCGCCGATAATTTCTTGTAATAAACCAATAGAATGGTGCCAATGCCAGCGTTCAAATGGTTGTGGATTCAACCACACTGACTTGGAAAAATGATTCAGCACACGCGCCATAGTAGCCATTCCTGGCTCTTCATTCCAATGTTCGACACTGCCGCCCGGATGGGTTATTTCATACGGCCCCATAGTGGCATCACCAACAAATATCAGCTTGTAGTCTTTGCCATAGCGGTTGATGAGCTCAGCGACTGGGGTTTTATCGGTATAGCGACGGCTGTTGTGCTTCCACACATGCTCGTACAAACAATTATGAAAGTAATAGAATTCGAGCTGTTGGAATTCGTTGCGGGCTGCAGCAAAGAGTTGCTGGCATTCGAAGATGTAGTCATCCATAGAGCCGCCCACATCGAATAGTATTAGCACTTTGATGGCATTGTGCCGTTCCCGCTGCCATTGTAGGTCCAGCAAACCGGCTTTGGCTGAGGTGGCACGAATGGTTTGTGCTAAGTCGAGTTCTAATTCCGCGCCAGTGCGGGCAAACTGGCGTAGATTGCGCAGCGCCATTTGAATGGTGCGGTGGTTAATCACTTGCTCGCTATCTAAGTCACGGTATTCGCGTTGGTCCCATACCTTGACTGCGCGGCGCTGATTGCTGCCTTGTTGGCCAATGCGGATCCCTTCGGGATGGAAGCCATAGGCTCCGAAAGCAGAGCTGCCGCCGGTACCAATCCACTTGTTACCGCCGGCGTGGCGTTTCTGTTGCTCGGCGAGTCGTTCGGTAAAGGCGTCAAGCAATTGCTTGAGGCCACCGTAACGTTGTAGTTGTGCCTTTTCATCGTCGCTTAATTGGCGTTGGATGCTGCGCTCTAGCCAATCAGCGGGAATTTTTTGGGCTAAATCGACTTGTTCAACACCGTTAAAATACTCAGCAAAAGCGCGGTCAAAGCGGTCGTATTGGCTCTCATCTTTGACCAAGGTTAACTTGGCTAAATGGTAGAACTGCTCAACATTAGTTGCCGCCATGTCGTGTTCAAGGGCTGCCAATAAGTCGAGCAGCTCAGTAATAGACGTTTTGCTACCGTGCTTGCGCAGACAAAAGAAAAATTCAACCAACATCGATTAGTCACGCCGCCGCGACATAAACGCCAACTTTTCAACTAACTGGGTATCTTGCTCATTTTTTAATAGGGCACCGAGCAAAGGTAAGTTGGCCGTAGGGCCCTCTAAACTTTGCGGCTCGATATCCTCAACCAATAATAACTTCAACCAATCGAGTAATTCTGAGGTCGATGGCCTTTTCTTCAGAGCGGGCGTATCACGTAGAGCAAAAAATGCCGTCAGTGCTTTATCGAGTAAACGCTGCTTAATGTTGGGGTAGTGCACCTGCACAATCTGTGCGAGCGTGGCCGCATCCGGAAATTGAATATAGTGAAAAAAGCAGCGGCGCAAGAATGCGTCGGGGAGCTCTTTTTCATTATTGGAGGTAATGATCACAATAGGGCGTTGCTGCGCTTTAATTTGCTGCCCCGTCTCGTACACGTGGAACTCCATTTGATCGAGCTCATGCAGCAAGTCATTGGGGAACTCAATGTCAGCTTTATCAATTTCGTCAATCAAAAGCACCGGGCGCTGATCGTGGGTGAATGCTTGCCATAACTTGCCGGGCTTAATGTAGTTGCTGATATCGTGCACCTTGTCGCTGCCGAGCTGACTGTCACGTAGGCGTGACACGGCATCGTATTCGTACAATCCCTGTTGCGCTTTACTGGTCGACTTGATTTGCCAGCGAATCAATGGTGCTTGCAAGCTAGCAGCCAGCTCCTCAGCTAAGCGGGTTTTACCGGTGCCAGGTTCACCTTTAATCAGCAGCGGTTTTTGTAAAACCACGGCGGCATTCACCGCTAATTGCAGTTGCGGCGAAACAATGTACTGATCGGTGCTAGAAAAACTCATGGCTTAAGGATTTTTTGGCTGGTGGTTAAATAGCGCTGACCGTTGTCACGCACGCGTTCAAACTGCATCATTTCAGAGCCTTTATGCACTTCTTCCAGAACGTCTTTGAGGGTATCCACTTCGTCATCAAGTTTCTGTAGGGCAACTTCCAAGGTGTAGGTGAGTTGATGAATTTCTGCCATATCAGTGGGTGCGAGCTCGGCTTTAGCCAAAATAGCCGCTAATTTGGCATTGTAATCAGCCAAATTAACTAACGCTTGTTCAAGAGTTTCTGACGCTTGACCTTTGAAGTGGTCTGGGCGCTTGTCGTCACTGGCAACAGCTGAAAAAGAGACTGAGCCTAGCATAGCGCTGGCTAATAACACGGTACTCAAGCTTTTCATAAAAACTCCTAAATGAGAATAATTCGCAACAAGTGTAATCAGCTTTGCTGCACATTTCAACGTCAATCATTAGCTTATTGCTGCGGCGAAAAGCCACAGGCATCAAACAGCACTTGCCATTGTTTGGCATGCGTACGCACGGCCTCGCGCAGTTGCTCGGGTTGCGCGATAAGGTGACTGAGATAGTCATTCATCAGCGGATGAGCATCGATAGCTTTGAGTCGCTCTAAATAGGGCCTAATTGCCTGCCCCTGTTGTAAGTAGGCGGCTAAACGCGGCTGTAGCTGACCTCCGAAGATACTAATAGCGACATTGCGCAATATTTGCGCGCGTTCGGGAACCCCTGCACTGCGGCAGCCAGCACGTTGGTCAATACCTTCGAGCAACGGGCTCAATTGCTCAAGTAGTTGTTGCTGTTCATAAAAACCACGCCATAACTGGCCGCTATAGCTGCTGTTATCGAGGATTTCGAGGGCTTCTTGTAGCTCGGCTAAAGTGGGCAGATCGCTGGCTTGGCTGCTGTTGAGCGTTTGTATCAGCGTTTCGAGAGCTTGCAGCAACGGCGCGAATTGTGCTGGATCGGGTTGGTTCAGGGCTATTTTACCGCTGCTTAGGGTGTTTCGCAGTGCGCTATCCTGCAGCATGGCTTGTGCGCGTAACAACGGCAAACTGGCTTGCTTTTGTGCAGCTGCGTTGGTTAACCGCTGGCGCAGTTCGCTCGCGTCGAGGTCGGCCACACAGTCATTCAGTGCGCTACTGATCTGGACATCGTGATAATAGCGCAGTACACCCTGTTGTAAGCGCCCTAAGCTACTATTGCGCTCAGCAATCAACGCTGCTACGCGGCATGAATCAAGGCGAAAGCTATCCAGCAGTGACAGGTTAAGTTCTGTCACCTCTAGCCGCAATTCGCGCAGTGCCGGCAACGCTGGAGCAGACTCAAGCACAAAGTTGCTGGGCTCCAGCAGCTGGGGTTTTGCGAGCCGTTGTTGGTAGTCTTGCCAATGCGCCAGAAGCTCTGTATCACGGCTGCAGGCGCCCAGCACCAGTGCACTGAGAACGAGCACCAGTAAGCTGCGAACGGCATAGCCTTTGCGGTCTAAACTCAGTACAATCACTGCTACTTGTCACCTTGAGTTGAGTCTATCATCGATGTTTACCGGAATTGTGCAAACCCAGGCGCTGATTGCCCACATCAGTGAACGCCATAACTTTCGTCAGTTGACCGTACAGGTCGAGCCTGAGTTTCTTGCTGAGCTGACTATTGGTGCCAGCATTGCTATTAACGGTTGTTGTTTAACAGCGGTTCAATTTAGCACAAATCAGGTGCAGTTCGACGTTATTGACGAAACCTTACGGTTGACCAACTTGGGTGCCTTAAAAGTGGGCGATCACGTGAACTTTGAACGCTCGCTGAAAGTGGGTGATGAAATTGGTGGCCACCATGTCTCGGGCCATGTGCATTGCACCGGTACTATTGTTGAGCGTAGTAACACGGTGGACAATTGGACCTTGTGGGTGGAGTTTCCGCTAGCTTTTTCGCGCTACATTCTAAGCAAGGGCTTTATTAGCGTGAATGGCGCTAGTTTGACGGTCGGGCAGGTGGTGGGCAACCGCTTCTCGTTACATCTGATTCCGGAAACTTTGCGGCTGACCAATTTGGCTGAGGCCGAGCAGGTCAATTTAGAATGCGATCAGCAAACCATTACCATAGTAGACA
>CAYXGO010000009.1:21900-25210 GCA_964464575.1 uncultured Pseudomonas sp.
GAGGCCGAGCAGGTCAATTTAGAATGCGATCAGCAAACCATTACCATAGTAGACACCGTTGAACGGGTGCTGGCGGCGCGTCAATAGAAGTTCTCGTCGTCGCTGCGCACGCGCACCACAATCCGATCAAACACCTCATCTACCGTCATCACTAGGTGAATGTCGGCGCCACAGGCGCGGCATTCATCAAGGTAATCTTGCGCCCCAGCAGACGAATCAATGGCCAGATGAATACGATGACCGCAATGCGGACAGCGCACACTGGCATCGTGTAATTTAGCATGGTCCATAACGTGTACTCCGTCATCAACAGGTACCTTGAGTATGGTCTATTTTGCCGATTTTTCCTGTCAGTCGGTTAATTCACCAACAGTACAATGCCAGCTAAGGCCACTAGCGCACCGCTAATCGATTGCCACGATAGCGCCTGTTTACGCAGCCATTGCACCGGAATCAGCCATAATGGCGCAGTCGATAACAAGGTTTGTGCGATGCCTGGGCTGACACTCGAAATCGCAATTTGCTGTAACCAAATACCGAGAAAAGCACCCATCACTACCGCCGCCAGCAACCACGGTATGCTAGTGTGACGCAGTGCACTGCGAGTACTACGAATAATGCTCGGTTTGAGCAGTAGCAGGGCAATAAACAGTGCCACGGTGCCGGCGAAAATTCGCAACAATGCGGCATTGAGCGGGTTAATCTCAAATTGAGTGAGGGCATGGAACGACATTACCAAGCCAACGGCTTGGCACAATGCAGCGCCTATCGCTGCCCCAATACCACTGAGGTTTAACCTGGTGTGGGCATCGGCAGCACGGCGTTTTTCGCTGAGCACTAACAAAATGCCGCTGATGGTCACCACCACGCCAATGATTTGCCACACCGACATGGTTTCATGGAGCGCCCACCAAGCAATAAACGCAGCCAGCGGTGGTGCCAAATATTCCAATAGCATGGTGTGCCAGGGCCCTAATCGTCGCAGCGCAGCAAAGTACAAGGTGTCACCCAAGGCGATACCAATAACTCCCGAGGCCAATAGGATCCATGCCGCTTGACTCCCATCAAAGGCACTCAAACTTCCCGCCAACCAGCCACTGACAAACAGCAACGGGCAAGCCACCACGCCTTTAACGAGGTTAAGTTGGGCGGCGCTCAAGAAACTTCCGGCTTGGTTATACAACAAGGTGGAAAGTGCCCAGAACAACGCCGCGGAGAGGGCGGCCAGTGGGCCGATCAGGGTGTCCATGGGCGCTAGTGTAATCGGCATTTTGCGTTGCAGCAATCGCCTTGCTGGGCTATAGTGGCGGCTTCATAAAAAACAAGTGACACTTGGTAGGTGCCACCACTGTAAAAAAGGAATACGTCATGCCTGTAGTAACACTCCCCGATGGTAGTCAACGCCAATATGCAACCCCATTATCGCTGCTCGACGTCGCTCAAGACATCGGCCCTGGTTTAGCAAAAGCTACGGTGGCTGGTCGTATTAACGGTCAGTTAGTCGATGCCTGCGAGGTCATTACCGACGATGCTCAGGTGCAAATCATTACGCCAAAAGATGATGATGGCATCCATATAATTCGTCACTCCTGTGCGCATTTGCTGGGGCATGCTATTAAGCAATTGTTCCCGCAGGCGAAAATGGCCATTGGTCCGGTGATCGATAACGGTTTTTACTACGACATCGACCTAGAGCATGTGTTAACTGCCGAAGACTTGCAAAAGCTTGAGCAGCGCATGCTGGAGTTAGCGAAAACTGAATATTCCGTGGTGCGCCATAAGGTGAGCTGGAGCGAGGCGCGCGAAACCTTCGTCAAGCGCGGTGAATCGTACAAAGTCACCATTTTAGATGAAGATATTGCACAGGATGACAAGCCAGGCTTATATCACCACGAAGAATACATTGATATGTGTCGTGGCCCGCATGTACCGAATATGCGCTTCTGCCAGCACTTTAAGATTATGAAAGTATCGGGTGCCTATTGGCGTGGCGATAGCAAGAACAAAATGCTACAGCGCATTTACGGCACCGCGTGGGCTGATAAAAAGCAGCTGAATGCGTATTTGCAGCGCCTAGAAGAAGCTGAAAAACGCGACCATCGTAAAATTGGTAAGACCCAAGATTTATTCCATTGGCAAGAAGAAGCGCCTGGCATGGTGTTCTGGCACCACAATGGCTGGACGGTATTTCTTGAGCTGGAACGCTACATTCGCGAGAAACTGCGTGAGTACAAGTATCAGGAAGTGAAAGGCCCATTGATGATGGACCGCGTGTTGTGGGAACGCTCAGGGCACTGGGAAAAGTTCTCTGACTTGATGTTCACCACCGAGTCAGAAAAGCGCGAATACGCGATTAAACCAATGAACTGCCCGGGTCACGTACAGATTTTCAACCAAGGTTTAAAGTCCTACCGTGATCTGCCATTACGCATGGCGGAATTTGGTTGTTGTCACCGTAATGAACCCTCTGGAGCACTGCACGGGTTAATGCGGGTGCGTGGTTTTACCCAAGATGACGCGCACATTTTCTGTACCGAAGCGCAAGTGCAAGATGAAGTGGCCGGCTGTATCAAGATGGTCTATGAAACCTACCGTACCTTTGGTTTCGAACAGATTGTGGTGAAGCTGTCAACCCGCCCTGAAAAGCGCCTTGGCGATGACGCCACGTGGGATCGCGCTGAAGCAGCTTTGGCCGAAGCATTGAAGAGCAACGGTATTGAATTTGAGTATTTGCCAGGCGAGGGTGCCTTCTACGGACCGAAAATTGAGTTTACTTTACATGATTGTCTCGGTCGGGCCTGGCAGTGTGGTACAATACAACTCGATTTCGCCTTGCCGGGCCGTTTAGGCGCCACTTATGTGGGTGAGGACAACGAACGCCATGTGCCGGTGATGATTCACCGCGCTATTTTGGGTTCGTTAGAGCGTTTCATGGGTATTCTGATTGAAGAATACGCTGGTTATTTCCCGCTTTGGTTAGCACCAACGCAGGTGATGGTGATGAATATTACCGATAATCAGGCCGATTATGTGCGAAATACGGTAAAAGAGTTGAATAAATTAGGTTTTAGAGCCTCTGCTGACTTGAGAAATGAGAAGATAGGCTTTAAAATCCGCGAGCACACAATTCAGCGTGTTCCATATTTGCTTGTTGTTGGCGATAAAGAAGTCGACAACGGCGCGGTTGCGGTCCGTAAACGGCGTGGTGAAGACCTCGGCGTTATGTCGGTAGAGCAAGGTATTGCGCTACTTAAAGATGAAGTACAGACTCGCAAGATTTGATCATTGTTTGGAGGAATAAACCATTAAA